>CAZFKK010000146.1:6459-7286 GCA_964519735.1 uncultured Taibaiella sp. | reverse complement strand
CTGACGGCAATATTTGAAGCTTTTGAACGGCAACATAAAGTGGTGAAATTGGTGTCGGAAGACAGCGCGCTTCCGGAGATCTTTAGTGAGCCTATAAGGATTACGACGCAGCCGGATAAAGCGGAAAGGGTATGGAAAGGATTGCAGAAAAAGATAGACCGGGAGGCTCAACGGCAATACTACAGCGCTTTCTTATCGGAGCAGCCTTTGATCATGCAGCATCTGTTTAATTATGCCCTTTATATCTTTGATAGCCCGGAAAATGCATTCCGTAATTATGGGCATTCTGATGTACTGGCCATAAGCCAGATGTCGCAAAAGGTACACCGGGAAAAGCACCGCATGGAGGCTTTTATCCGTTTTCAAAAAAGTAGTCGTGGATTGTATTTTGCGCTCATTCACCCGGATTACAATGTGCTGCCCCTGATTATCCGGCATTTCAAAAACAGGTATGCCGATCAACCCTGGGTTATTTATGATGAAAAAAGAAAATACGGTGTGCATTATGACGGGAATACAGTTCAGGAAGTGATCCTGGAGCTTCATGCAGAAAGCCAGGCTCCCGTAACTTCCGCAGATCTGCTCCTGGACGAGGAGGAAGCATTATATGCGCTATTATGGAAAGATTACTTCAGAAGTACCAATATCCCTGTACGAAAAAACATGAAATTGCACCTGCAACATGTCCCCAAAAGATACTGGCGTTACCTGACGGAAAAACAATAAAAGATAGCACCAGAAACAGGGCCAAAGCTTTATTTGAAAGTGCCTGTATTGACGGCTTAAAAGAAGGCTGCGCTGAATGGGAGAAAGTAAAATAAGGAGGA
>CAZFKK010000146.1:1795-6449 GCA_964519735.1 uncultured Taibaiella sp. | reverse complement strand
AGTGATGGAAATAGCCGGGAAGCACAGTTGCCTTAAGGGGTCCTGCGCTTCCCGACTATTTTTTTTAATCTACTTTTAAAATTTTCTTTTTAATCCGCTTTTACAACTTTTTCTACCTTAACCAAATGACCATCCTGGTCCCGGATCTGTAACAGGTAGATGCCTGTGGCCAGGTCCCTGATATCCATACTGCGGGATTGTGCCGCCTGGAAAATGATTTTTCCATCTACACCACTCAACTGCAGGTCAACCGCTTCAGGGGTAAGGATATATATCCTGTCTTTAGCAGGGTTGGGATATACTTTTACCTGCGCTGACGGGATGCCGGGGTGCTGAATGCCTACATTGGTGACTTTGTAGATCGCAGAGGTATCCACGCAACCTTTTTCATTAGTTACGATGACCTGATAATCACCGTTTTCCGTTACGTTGTACGTAGGATTGGTGGCGCCGTTGATCAACTCGCCATTGAGCAGCCACTGGTAGGTAACATAGGATATTGCCGTGCCTAATTCAAAGCCATTCACCGAAATAACAGGATTCAGTTCAATGAATTGAACATGAAAGGTATCTACATAATGTTGGCATCCGTCTTCAGTATAACTCACCCAATAGCTGCCGGGTTGATCGACCTGGCGTGTGGCAGTGGTGTCGCCGTTATCCCAGGTATATTGCGTAGCACCGGCCAGGGGTACTTGCAGGGCATCCAGGGCACATATAGAGGTGTCTGTAGCCGCATACAGTGTTTCAGGTATAGTAATGACCGGTACCGGGTTCGGAAAGCCATACCCCACTACCGATGAACTGGCAAAAAGCAGGGCTTTCGGGTTCGGGTCACAGGCCATCCCCGCTTTATTCGGCTCATTGATAGCGCCCATATTGAAAGCGCTACTGTTTCCTGAGGCAAAGTAATAGATCTTTCCATCCGGTCCTCTTTTTAAATCTGTAAATTGAAAGCTGGTTGTTATTGACGTTCTAGTGCCTATAATCGTGTTGGCGTTATTACTGCTGATATCAAACTGGTAAACCGTGTTCTCACTCCACGATACGGTATATAGTTTTGAATTATCAGGGGAAAAACAGACACTGGAATAAGTTATTTTTGGTTTAGTCGTATAGGAAGTATCCAATATCAAAGGATTGCTGATTAAGCCTGCGCCGGGATCGAAATCATACAAAGAAAGCCTGATTTTAGTATCTCCGGAAGTGATGGCTGCAGCCAGCTTCTTGCGATCAGGAGAAATAGCCAATCTGCCCACAATTTGCTGTATGGATTGCGCAATGGGTATGATACTTTGGTTGCTGGTGAACACGTTGGAGATCACAGGTGTGGTGTCCACACCATCTTCCCGGACCTCAAATGCTTTAAACCGGGTGATGCCTGTAGTCGCCTTTTGAGGATCCATCAGGATCACCCAGGCATTGCAATTATTGCCGGCCACCCCGATCATATGTTCCGTAAAGTTACTGGTGGTGTCCAAAGGAATACCTTTCTGACCTGAAACTACATCACCCAGGCCACCGTCAAGGCTCATATCTACAATACTATAATACACGAAGCCGGACATGTCTTTATACACCCCGGGATAGATGACAGAATAGCCATAATAATTGAGTTGCGTGGAAGAAAAAATATAATATTTATCTTTGTGGTTGGGCATAGGAACAATGAGTGCCCCCTGGGCTGTAGAAGATGTTGGATTGCCTTTGGCCAGGGTATGGGTAAAGGAGCCGGTCAATTTAATGCCATTAGGCATAATGGATCCGTTTCTGTTATAGGCAGTGTCGCCGCAGGTGTAAAATAATAAAGCTCCGGTGACCGGGTCACACACGGAGGCTGCACTTTCCGAACTGTTAAAACGGCCTGCAGGTGCAGCTATCGTATTGGCTGTGCCGCTGTTGAAATCTATGCCCACCCCCTTGCCGAATATCCATACGTTTTCCTGCTTTTGGGCGTGGGTGCCTAAGGCGGATAGGCAGGCAAGTGCCGCTATATACGTAAATTTTTTGCGCATCATAATATGAGTTTAAAGTGTAAAATAAAAAAGCAATAATTACATATAAATATACATGTGATTCAGCTTGGAACGGGAAACGAATAAACTAGCTGCTCCGTTCTTCAAAAAAATTTTGTACAGTCTGATTATAACGTTATTTTCGATTACAAACGTACTTTCATAACCATCCTTCTGCAAGCGTATAATTACCCTATTTTAACTCCGTATATATCCGAATTGTTTAATGGGTGGTCATTTAAATTATTGATGAAGTATCGACTTTATATCCTGCCGGGGCTTTTGCTGCTCTTTCTCATTGCATGTCAACAGCGGGATACGGAGATCTCTTACCCCGTTGCTCCTCCTGTGCAGGAAAATAATAGGAACATCAGCAATGAATTTCAGGCAATTGATACCCAGGAAATAAGATCTTTGATCACGAGGGGGAATATTATAAACGCCGCCCAGCCGGACAGTGCGTTAGCGCTGTTTAAGATGGCTTTAACATTAAGTAAAAAGGGACAGTATAGTTATGGTATGGCGGTCTCCCTGTTAAGCCTGGGATCCTGTTATTTTATTCAAAAAGAGGATTATAAACGAGCCAATACTTTTTATTTCTTAGCCGCTCCCTATTGTCATTTGTCCAGCCTTAAAGATAATCGATTGGTACCCGGTTTGTATAATGCCCTGGCAAATACTTATTTTATGGAAGGTCGGTATGACTCTGCGATGCATTTTTATTACAAGGCGCTTGTCGTACTCCAGAGAAGGCCGGCTCTTGATACCGGGTTATTGGTGCAAACTTATATTAACATCGGCGCGGTTATGGGGGAGATGGAGCAAAGCGGGCAATCGCTCCAATATTTAAAGAAAGCGCACCACTGGGCTATGCTTAAAAATGACCCTACTCAACTGGCCATGATTTATAAGAATATAGGGAGTGCCTATGCTAAGGCCAGTAAGGACTCTACCTTGAAATTCTATCATGAAGTGCTTCGGTTGCACCAGGAGACGGGGTCGAAAAGAAATATCCAGAATATTTACAACCAGATAGCCTCTGTCTGGCTGATTGAAAATAACCTGGAGACAGCCCGGATGTACCTCGATTCTGCGGTCCTCGCCGATCCTGAAAACGCCTTGGAGAATTACGGCCTGTTGCACAACCTGGGCGCTGTGTATTATGCTGCAGGCGACTTTGAAAAGGCGATTCCCTATTACGAAAAGTCATTGAAGCTATCTGATGAAAAGGGGATCGGCAAAGTCAAACTCAGTATTTATGGTGTCTTAGCCGATATCTATAATAAGTCAGGAAAGAAACACCTGGCCTACCATTACCAGAAGGCCTATTCTGACCTGAAAGACAGCATATTCAGTGCCATGCAATTAAGGACGGTCAATCAACTGGAAGTAAAATACCGCACGTCAGAAAAGGATAAGCAACTCGCGGAAAAGCAATTGCTGATCGTTCACCAGCAAAACAAAATCCAGCAACAGTACCTGCTGGGGATAGCGGGAGTCCTGGTATTTATCCTGTCTCTTCTCGGCATAGTCTACCGGAGGAAACATAAAGAGACTATTGCCCGGCTAAAAGCCAGTTTAGCCGGTGAGGAAAAAGAACGGTTAAGAATGGCTACTGAATTGCATGACGGCATTGTCAGCAAGCTTACGGCTGTAAAAATGAACTTTGACGTACTGTCCTGTGCCTATGATGGTGATGTGGAGGAAGCTGCGGAATTTAAAGAGGCGCTCTTCCTTTTAGACCAAAGTATAGCCGAACTGAGGACAACCGCCCAGAACCTGCAGCCTTATATATTGAAAAATTCGGGTCTGGCTATAGCCCTGGCGGTGTATTGCCAAAAAATAAGTAAGGTAACCAACCTGGATCTTCAATTTCAAATATTGGGGGAATTGCCTTCCCTGGCAGAAGATTTTCTCTTAAACATCTATCGTATTATCCAGGAAATGATCCAGAATATCCTGAAGCACGCCCGTGCATCCGCTGCATTGGTACAATTGAATGTGCAGGAAGACCAGTTGTGCATTACCATAGAAGACAATGGCATCGGCTTGCCGCATGAAAAACTACATAGTGAAAATGGCATAGGATTAGCTAATTTGCAGGGCCGGTTGAAATTGATGAACGGTACATTTGAAATTGCCAGCCATAATGGCACTTCCATATACCTTATATTTGATTTAAAGCCGTTTAAAGTCAAATCAAGATGAATATTAAAGTTGCGCTGGCTGATGATCATCCTATGGTGATAGAAGGCATCAGTAAGATCCTGGCCCGTTACGATCAGATAACAATCATAGGACAATACGGAACCGGCAGGGAACTCCTGGAAGGCCTTAAGGCTGCGCAGCCCGATGTGTTACTGCTGGATATTCACTTTCCCGATACCACGGGCAATGAGCTCGTTCGTATGATTACACCACTGTATCCCGACCTTAAGATATTGGTCATTACCAGTGTAGATGATCCTTTTGACATCCAGGATATGATCAAACACGGCTGTCTGGGTTATGTGCAAAAAAGTATTCCCTCCTCCCTGCTGATCAAGGCTATTGAAAGTGTCTATTATGGGGAGGAATTTATAGACCCCGCTCTTAAGGAGACCCTGATGGAACACCTGCTCCGGCCCGCAAGCAAAAGC
>CAZFKK010000146.1:0-1785 GCA_964519735.1 uncultured Taibaiella sp. | reverse complement strand
TGCCAGCTTGACCAGGCTGGCTAAATTGCTCACCACCAGGGAAAAAGAAGTATTGGCATTGATCTGCGAAGGCTGTACGAATATGGATATAGGACAAAAACTATTTCTGAGTCACCGTACCATCGAAAATCACAGGCTATCCTTATACCAGAAATTTGGGGTGAGCAATTTAGCCAGCCTGGTCAAGCTGGCAGTACAATATAAGTTTATAAAATAGAAAGGATTGCATGGACACTGAAAAAGACAGTATGCGCTTAGCCAAGCGCATGGCAGTATTGGGCTTCTGCTCCCGCAGAGAGGCGGACGAGTTTATATTAAAGGGTTGGGTAAAGGTGAACGGGGTGGTCACCCGGGAGAAAGGACAAAAAGTTACCGAAGACGACCAGATCACCCTGAACCAACAGGGGCAGCAAACACAAGCCGGAAGGGTTACCATCCTGATCAACAAACCTGTAGGCTATGTGAGCGCCCAACCGGAGAAAGGGTATAAAGCGGCTGCCGAACTGTTTACCGCGCAAAATCAATGGGCGGAAGATAAAAGCAGGATCCCCTATAGTGAACAACATAAATATGGACTGGCTCCGGCAGGCAGACTGGATATCGATTCGGTGGGTTTACTGGTATTGACCCAGGATGGGCGTGTGGCCAAACAACTGATTGGCGAAAATAGTGATATTGAGAAAGAATACCTGGTGCGGGTGACCGGGAAACTGATCGAAAACGGCCTGGAATTATTAAATCACGGCTTAAGCCTGGATGGCCAGCAATTATTGCCTGCACAGGTCAGTTGGCAGAATAATGACCAGTTACGGTTCATCTTAAAGCAGGGGAAAAAGCGGCAGATCCGCCGGATGTGTACCCTGGTAGGCTTACATGTGGTAGGCTTGAAGCGTATCCGGATGGGAAACGTGCTGCTGGGAACATTGCCCCCGGGCAAATGGCGTTACCTCCGGGAGGACGAATCGTTTTAGCTTGCCACGGTTTTAGTGCTATGGGAGGAGCATCGCTAAATTCGATTTTAATTCATAGGCAGGGTATATTTAAACTGTACCTGGAAGTAACGCCGGTTGACAAACTTATTGGTATTGTTGAAAAGATTATTGAGCCCTTCCCGGTACAGCATGCCTGCCTGGATATGAGGGGTGATGTTTAACTCTGATTTGGCAGTGAAGCCCAGGTCCATAAAGGGGAATACACGTGCATTGGCGCCGGAACGCAACTGGATTTTTTCCTGGCCGTCAGTGGTTTGCAACATCTGTTGCAAATCGCCACCCAGGCTCAGGGATATGTCTTTGTCCAATTGATAGCCCATAGAAGGATTGACCTGGACGTAATATAACTGTTTGCTTTGGGCATCTGTAGGCTGGATGGCCGGAGCATTCACCATTTGATCTGCAGAAGGCCGGGCTTTATTGTTATAGTTGGTAGCGCCATTATAATTATTGACCGGAGCATTGTTGTTGTACAACATGGCCACTGTGCCATCAATGAAGAAGTCTCCTGCAATTTTTCTTTTGGCGCTCAGCCCCAAAGCATACCCCGTATTGCCTGTGCCGTAATGTACACCCCCGGAAACAGACAGACTGGTTTTCGGGTAGGTATAGGAGAAGTCTTCCGCATAAGCATAGGCGGGAATATTATTGCGGGGCCCCTTGTTGGGCGATGCTTCGTTACCGGGAGGAGTTGCCCTGATCAGCTCTTTGGGAGATTCCTCTTTCTGCTGCAACGCGATATCCGATTGTGGCGCTTCTGTGGCAGTGACCATAGGTTTCGGGTCCGGAAGAG
>CAZFKK010000145.1:1656-7344 GCA_964519735.1 uncultured Taibaiella sp. | reverse complement strand
TTGCCTTTTGGTGCTGATATTCACATGGTCATACTGGAAGAAGCGGTGATCTATACCTCCTACCCAGGCTTTTACCTCACCGGTATAGGGATCCATAGCCATAAAGCCGGCCTGTAGTATCGCGCGCATATACTTTAATGAATCCAGGGGCGTCATTACGGTATCCTTCAGGTGGTCTTTATTTTTCCAGGTGAATATTTTCATAGGGACACGCTGGTTGAAGGTTTTCATGATCTCCTCTTCATTGAGTCCGCCGTCTTTCAGGTTCTGGTACCTTTCCGACCGCATAATATGGTTTTTGAGTATCTCCTTGGGTTTGCCGCTGTTCCAGACGGTGCCGTTTTTTATTTTAGGCTGTGAAGCAAAGGCCGTTTGCAGATCAGCCATATGCCGGGCCACAGCTTCTTCTGCATAACGTTGCATCCTGGGGTCGATGGTCGTATAGATCTTCAAACCATCCTTATAGATATCATATTTTTCGCCGTTCTGCTTTTCGTGTTGTTTGCTCCATTTCTTTATTTCCAGTTCAACAACCTGGCGAAAGTAAGGAGCAAGTCCTTCATGATTGTCCAGTTTTCTGTAATTGAGCTTTAGCGGCTTTTGTTTTAAAGCGACTGCTTTGCCTTCATCCAGGTATTCATATTTAACCATCTGGTCAATGACGGTATTGCGGCGGTCCAATGATCTTTTAGGATTGCGCCGGGGGTTGTATAAGGTATTTCCTTTCAACATACCCACAAGGACTGCAGCTTCATCAACGCTCAGTTTGTCCGGTGTTTTACTGAAGAAGGTCAGGGCCGCATTTTTAATGCCGTACGTATTATCTCCGAAGGGAACCGTGTTAAGATAAAGGGTGATGATCTCGTTTTTGGTAAGGTTTTTTTCCAGTTTGATGGCCATTACCCATTCTTTGAGCTTGATGACCGGCAAGGTGAATATATTATGGTTTTCGCGGGGGAAGAGGTTTTTCGCCAACTGTTGGGTAATGGTACTGCCACCTCCTCGTTTTCCCAAAAAGACTACTGCCCGGATCACTGCCCAGCCATCAATGCCTGAATGTTCTTTAAAACGTTCATCTTCGGTTGCGATAAGGGCATTAAATACATTGGGGGATATTTCAGAAAACCGGGAGTTAGAGCGGTTCTTGATGTAATATTTACCTAAAAGGGAACCATCTGCCGCATAGACTTCCGATGCCACTGCACTGGTAGGGTTTTCCAATTCCTTCAAAGAGGGCATATAGCCTACAAGGCCCCAGTTAATTGCTATTGCAAGCAGGATAAAAAAAGCCAATCCCGCAAAAAAAAGGCGCCATAATATGCTTACTGCCCTGGACATAAATAATTAAGTATGAATGATTACATCAGGCCTTTATGGATTCCATAAGACCTTAATTAGGATGTAAAAAAAGCATTTTTTTAGCATTATGACAAGGAAAAAGAAATAAAGGAAGGAAAGGGTACTGAAGTTTTAACAAATTGAGTAGGCTATCTTTGTGCCGATTAATTAATATTTGACTATATGGAATATGTTCTTATCGGGAAAATTGCAGCTGCTCATGGTTTAGACGGGCATGTACTGTTCAGGCATGTCCTGGATCAAAAAAAGGCGGTAGAGCGTCTGAAGCATGTTTTTATTGAGTTGCACCGGGAAAGTTATATACCTTACTTTATTGAAGAACAAAAAGGACATACGCTTCATGAAGTGATGTTGCTGCTGGATGAAGTGAATAGTATAGAGGCGGCTAAAACGCTTACAGGAAAGAATGTATATATAGAAGCAGAAGTGTACAGGAAATTAATGCCTAAAGCCGTGCATGAAGGTATGGAGGGTTTTATCATACATGATGAGCAATTAGGAGTTATAGGTCCGGTGGAAAGCCTTATGGAAACGCCCGGCCAGGTTCTGGCTGCAGTAACCTACCAGGGAAAAGAGGTCCTGATTCCCCTGGTAGAAGCTACTATCGTCCGGGTTGATGCGCAACAGAAAATGTTATGGGTCCGGCTGCCGGATGGACTTTTAGACGTTTACCTGACCTGAGGCGCTGTTGCCGCTTTTCCTTATTGCTGTATTATAGGCTCAGCGACCAGGCCACTGAAAATCCTGGCCAGCTTCGGCGCAGCTTCCTGTGCGGCTTCCAGTACTTCCTCGTGGGTAATTTTATGCAGGTTTTCGGGGAAACCCAGGTCCGTAACAATACTGGCAGCAAAAACCTTCATACCGCCGTGCAAAGCAACAATTACCTCCGGTACCGTGCTCATGCCCACAGCATCACCCCCTATCCGGTCCAGCCACCGGTATTCGGCTGCTGTTTCAAACGTGGGGCCTTGTATGCCAACATATACTCCCTCATGGATCCGTATGTGCTGATCCGCAGCAATGTTCCTGGCTTTCTGCAACAGGTCGGGGCAATAGGGCTGGCTCATGTCCGGGAAACGGGTGCCCAGCCGGTCATCATTAGGGCCTCTGAGCGGATGTTCCGGGAAGAGATTGATATGATCATTGATCAACATAATATCCCCGATTTGGAAATCCCGTTTCATACCGCCTGCTGCGTTGGATACCAAAAGGGTGTCGATGCCCAGGGCACGCATCACCCTTACCGGGAAAGTAACAGCAAGCATATCATACCCTTCGTAGTAATGAAAACGGCCTGCCATGAGCAACACATCCCGGCCATCCAGTTTGCCGATGATCAGTTTTCCTGCATGGCCCTGCACAGTACTTTTAGGGAAATGGGGGAGTTCCGCATAGGGAATTTCTATTTCCGGCGCTATCATCCCGGCCATAAGGCCCAGTCCGCTTCCTAAGATGATGCCTGTTTTCGGTTGGGAAGTGATCAGGTTACGTATATAACCGGCTGTTTCCTGAATTTTCTCAAATAACATAGGGATAGGTAAAGTTTTTATTTAAAGCAATAGATCGTTATGAGGCCGCTGTGGCGGTAAAATAATAGCATCGTCATTGATGGGAAGTTCATCGGAATGTTTCTCCATAAGACTGCCCATGCTGGCTTTTCGTTTTATAAATTGTTCTGCCAGGAGCTTCATGTTTTTACCAGCCAGGTTCAAAACGCTGTTCTTCTGTCTTATTTTATGAACCATTCTTGCAATAATGAACAATAACAGGGCTGCCAGCAATCCTAATCCTTTGATACACCAGTCCAGCATTTCCAGGTCTTTAAGATTGTACAGGCTTTTGATATCCGTATCATGCTTTAGTTGACTCAAATAGTAAAAGGGATATAATTTATTCATAAATACCAAAAAAGCAATACAGGATAAACAGGCAGCCCATACCAGGATCTCAAGGAATATAAGAAAACCTGCATCTGCCATTCTCCTGGCAGCAGGTTTGCGCAACGAAGTAGCCATGGGATTGATAAGGTCCATCTGGCCGGCTAATGCCTTTTTTTGTTCCTGGAAATCAAGAATTAAGTCTTCTTTTAGAGATAGTGGTTGCATGGTTGATAAGAATTAGGAATACTTTTTGATTTTGGTAGCGAAAGTATAGGTTTTTTAAAATTAATGTGCCGAAAAATCTTTGTTATTTTTCCACATAAAATGAACGTTCATTCATTATATTGCTTAATATTGCCCCATGGATAAAAAAGTAGCTATTTTAATAAGTGTATTGAAGCTGGTCAACCGGGAAGGGTTTTACCACCTTAATATGAAGAATATTGCGAAAGAAGCCGGGGTCGCGGCCGGTACTATTTACCTTTATTTTAAAGGAAAAGAAGAAATGATCAATGCTTTGTACCGCATGATATTGAATGATTTTAATAAATCTGTACTGGCGGGTTACCGTGAAGGGCGCACGGTCATGGATAACTTTTTTGAAATGCTGGATCTGGCGATCAATTTTTACCTGGCAGAGCCCGACAAGTTTAGTTTTATCGAGCAATACACTTATGCCCCCTTCCTGTTTAAAGAGAACAGGGAGGAGAATTTTTTATTGTTGCTGCCTATCTATAAAATGATGAAAGAAGGTAAAAAGCAAAAAATAATCAAAAACATTCCTGACGCTATACTGCTCTCTCTTATTCATGGTTCTATGAATACCATGATCAAATTACATCTCGCTCATAAGACAGACCTGAATAAAAAAGGGATGAAAGAGAAATTTTATCAAAGTTGCTGGCAGGCTGTTTGTGCCTGAATGAAGGGAGAACGCCAAAGAGTTTTAGCCTACGATTTGAATTAAATGAACCTACTAAATAACTCTTACTGAAATGAATCGATTGATAAAAAAAGTAGCCGTGCTGGGTTCCGGAGTAATGGGGAGCCGCATAGCCTGTCATTTTGCGAATGCCGGTGTGCCCGTCTTGCTATTAGATATCCTTCCTAAGGACGCACCAGAGGGCAATGTTGCCGCAAGAAACAAGATTGTGAATGATGCCCTGGCCTTTGCGCTTAAATCCAATCCTTCTCCCATCTATAGCAAATCATTTGCTTCGCGGATCACCACCGGGAACTTTGAGGACGATTTTTCCAAAATTTCGGGTTGTGATTGGGTCATTGAAGTGGTGGTCGAGCGATTGGACATCAAACAACAGGTATTCTCTAAAGTAGAGCAATATCGTAAACCCGGTACTTTAATAACTACGAATACTTCGGGTATCCCGATACACCTGATGACTGAAGGGCGCAGTGAGGACTTCAGGAAACATTTTTGCGGCAGTCATTTTTTCAACCCGCCCCGGTACCTGAAATTATTGGAAGTAATTCCTACAGCGGATACAGATCCTGAAGTTGTGGACTTCCTGATGTCCTACGGCGAAAAATATTTAGGCAAGACCACCGTGCTCTGTAAAGATACCCCTGCATTTATCAGTAACAGGATCGGTGTATTCAGTATAGCGGCTATACTGAATTACGTGGAGCGTACCGGGATGACCATCGAAGAGGTGGATAAGCTGACAGGGCCTGTTATTGGACGGCCTAAGTCCGCTACGTTCCGTACTGCAGATGTTGTAGGGCTGGATACCCTGGTATTGGTGGCTGACGGCCTTCATGCTTCTTTGAAAGAGGATGAAGCGAAAGATATGTTCCGGCTTCCCGGTTTCATCAATAAGATGGTGGAACATAAGTGGCTCGGCAGTAAAACAGAACAGGGCTTCTTCAAAAAAGTGAAGGCTGCAGGTGGTCAAAGCGAGATCCATGCCCTGGATCTGAACACACTGGAATATAAGCCTTCAGCCAAAGTTCATTTTCCGGTATTGGATACCACAAAAGCTATGGACCAGCTTCAGGATCGTTTTGCGGTACTGTTGGCGGATAAAGGTAAGGCCGGCGATTTTTACCGGGATACCTTTTATGGCTTGTTTGCTTATGCCAGCAACCGTATCCCCGAAATAGCAGAGGAGCTTTATAAGATCGATGATGCTTTGGAAGCTGGTTTCGGCTGGGAAATGGGACCATTCAAAATATGGGATGCATTAGGCGTTGCGGCCACTCTTCGCAATATGGAAGAGCAGGGCAACAAGCCTGCACGATGGGTTTACGATATGCTGGAGGCTGGCTGTTCCACCTTTTACACCATAGAGAACGGACACCGGTTATACTATGATATCCCTTCCCGGGCTTATAAGATCATTCCGGGCACCGAACAATTTATCCTGTTGAGCAACCTGGATGCCGGCCGGACTATTTGGAAGACCAGCGGTACGACCCTTACGGATATCGG
>CAZFKK010000145.1:0-1646 GCA_964519735.1 uncultured Taibaiella sp. | reverse complement strand
GGTATTCTGAAACTGGAGTTTCACACCAAGATGAATACCATTGGCGGTGAAGTGCTCGAAGGCATTAATAAGGCTATTGATATTGCAGAAAAAGAGTACAAAGGATTAGTGGTATCGAATGAAGGCGCTAATTTTAGTGCCGGCGCCAATGTGGGCCTGATCTTTATGATGGCTGCAGAGCAGGATTATGATGAACTGGATTTTGCCATCCGCCAGTTTCAGCAGACCATGATGCGGGTGCGTTATTCCTCTGTTCCCGTTGTGGCAGCGGTTCATGGGATGACCTTAGGGGGTGGCTGCGAATTATGCCTGCATGCGGACAAAGTTGTGGCACATGCAGAAGCCTATATAGGCCTGGTGGAATTTGGTGTAGGCCTGATCCCGGGTGGGGGAGGCACCAAGGAGTTCGCCTTGCGCCTTTCCGATAGCCTTAAAGAAGGTGATGTAGCCCTCAATACTTACCGGGAGCGTTTCCTGACCATAGGCCAGGCGAAGGTATCTACTTCTGCTGAAGAAGCATTTGAACTGGGATACCTGGTCAGGGGCCGGGACCGTGTCGTCCTCTCCCGTCAACGTTTACTGGCTGAGGCCAGGACGGCATGCCTGGAACTGGCAGAGGCAGGTTATACCATGCCTGTTCCCCGTAAGGATGTTCGTGTGTTGGGGCAGTCTGCATTAGGCCTTGCTTACCTGGGCGCAGACTCAATGCTTTCGGGAGGTTATATCAGTGAGCATGATGCCATCATTTCGAGGAAATTAGGATATGTGCTGGCAGGAGGGGATTTGTCTCAGCCCGCTTTAGTCAGCGAAAATTATTTACTGGACCTCGAAAGAACTGCTTTTTTAAGCCTGGCGGCAATGCCTAAAACATTGGAAAGGATTCAATCCATATTGAAAGGAGGAAAAGTCCTGAGAAATTAAATGAATCCGGGAACCGGGCTTGTTTCAACTTTTTAAAAATAAACCACATAGATACATAGCAATATAATGGTAAAAAGAGTAAACATAAAAACACAGAGTATGGAAACAAGTTTCATTTCTAGGTTCCGCCTTGGCGGACTATGCAAACTCAATAGGGTATAAAACCTATGTATCTATGTGGTTAAAAATAAATAGCAGCTAATTGTAAAAGTTGAAACAGCTTCATCACCTTTTCACATACAGTGCACAAACACTCAAAAATATAAAAAATAATGAACGCATATATTGTAACCGGATTTCGCTCAGCAGTAGGTAAGGCCCCCCGTGGTGGCTTCAGGTTTACCCGTCCTGATGAATTGGCGGCAGATGTCCTGAAACATTTGATGGCCTCTCTGCCACAAATCGAAGCCCGGCAGGTGGATGACCTCATTGTGGGTAATGCGATGCCGGAAGCAGAGCAAGGGCTTAATTTCGCACGTCTTATTTCACTGATGAGTTTTGATACGGACAAGATCTCCGGTATGACGGTTAACCGCTATTGTGCTTCCGGCCTGGAAACGATCGCTATTGCGGCATCGAAGATCCATGCCGGCCTGGCGGATTGTATTATCGCCGGAGGGGCGGAGAGTATGAGCCTGATCCCGATGGGCGGCTGGCGGGTAGTGCCGCATCCCGACGTGGCCTTAGCCCACCCGGACCAATACTGGGGGATTGGCCTTACCGCA
>CAZFKK010000144.1:0-7390 GCA_964519735.1 uncultured Taibaiella sp. | reverse complement strand
GACGGGGAATAATCCTGGTCCTGGTTATAAGGCCTTTAAATGAATTCAGCGGAATGCCTGCTGATTCAGGGTTTATCAGAAGAGGTTGTCGCATACGGTGACAACCTCTTCTTATTTCTTAACAGGATTTTTTAATGTAAATTCCAAAATCTGCCTCATTATAAAGCAGGTTAACGGAGCAATTTTCAGCCGGGACTCTTTTTGGAAAAAAGCGATACAATACACAATTTTTCAGGGGAGTTTACGTTAGCTGTAAAAGTAAAAGCAGGTGGTGGCACGGTGAAGCCTCAATTCTTTTAAATAATGTTTGTCGAAAAATAATATATGCGAAAGATTGTAAATTTGGAAGAGTTTATATACCTTAACCTTCGTAAATTCGCATTCATTTTCAAAATGCCGCTATTACAAGCGTGTGAATAGATATTTATTTGATTTAATATCAAAATTATAAACCACTTATGGGAGTAACTGTAGCGAAAGCAAAAACTAAACGTGTGCCCAATCTGAAAAAGGAATTGCAGAAATATTTTGGCTTTGATGGTTTTAAAGGAGAGCAGGAAGAAATTATTAAGAGTATCCTGGGAGGTAAGGATACTTTTGTGATTATGCCAACAGGTGGAGGTAAATCTTTATGTTACCAGCTTCCCGCCTTGATCAGTGATGGTGTGGCACTGATCGTATCACCGCTTATTGCCCTGATGAAGAACCAGGTGGACCTGATCCGGGGATATAGTGATGATGATAATGTGGCGCACTTTTTAAATTCAAGCCTGAGTAGGGTACAGCAGCGTAAGGTAAAGGCTGATCTTACCGAGGGGAAAACTAAAATGTTATATGTAGCTCCGGAGACCTTAACGAAAAAAGAAAACATCGATTTCTTTTCTGATATCAGTATTTCTTTCGTTGCAGTGGATGAAGCGCACTGTATTTCTGAATGGGGGCATGATTTTCGCCCCGAGTACCGCAAGCTGCGGGATATGATCACCGAAATAAACCCCAATCTGCCTATTATCGCACTTACGGCAACGGCCACGCCTAAAGTCCAGGATGATATCGTTAAAAACCTGGAACTTAAAGAACCGGCTGTTTATGTAGCTTCCTTTAACCGTCCTAACCTTTACTATGAAGTAGTGCCCAAAACCTCGAAGGCACAGGTATTAAAGCATATGGTACGTTACATTTCCCAGGTTAAAGGGAAAAGTGGTATCATCTATACGCTGAACCGGAAAACTACTGAAGAGCTGGCAGGTATGCTGTGTGCTAATGGCATCCGGGCTGTAGCTTACCATGCAGGTTTGGATGCCGTGACAAGGGCACTACGCCAGGATCAGTTTCTAAAAGATGATGTGGAAGTGATTGTTGCTACTATTGCCTTCGGGATGGGTATTGACAAGCCGGATGTACGTTTTGTCATGCACTACAACATTCCCAAATCACTGGAAAATTATTACCAGGAGACCGGACGTGCCGGACGTGATGGAACCAATAGTAAATGCATCCTGTACTATTCCTATAAAGATGTTCAGAAATTGGAGCATCTTATGCGGGATAAGCCATTGAGCGAGCGCGAGATGGGTGCTCAACTGATTACGGAAACTGTGGCGTATGTGGAAAGTGGCGCCTGCCGCCGCCGTTTATTATTACATTATTTTGGAGAAATCAATAAGCTGGATAACTGTGGGCATTGTGACAACTGTTGCCATCCTAAGGAGCGGCTGGATGTTAAAGACAGTGTGAAGATCATACTGGATGCCATTAACCAGTTGGATGAACGTTTTGGGATTAATTATGTAGTAGACGTAGTATTGGGCAAAAATAATCCCCAGATCAAGACCTTTAAACATGATAAATTGCCTTCTTTCGGAGCCGGCCTGATCATGGAAATGGACGAGACCTTCTGGCAATCCCTGATTCGCCAGATGATGCTGGAGGATTTTATCAGAAAAGATATTGAGGAATATGGACTATTGAAAATAACAGATAATGGCCGGAAGTTCCTGAAAAAACCATTCTCCATTAAGGTGGCCCTAAACCACCAATACCGGGATCTGGACACAGGTGAAGAAGATGAGGAGCCTTCCGGGAGTACGGCTGTAGCTGATCCTGTGCTATTGGAAATGTTGCTGGACTTACGCAAGCAGGTCGCTAAGGAGAAAAATCTGCCTCCCTTTGTTGTATTCCTGGAAAACTCACTGGAAGATATGGCCCTGAACTATCCGACAACCATGGAGGAGCTGGAAAAAATACAGGGGGTAAGTAAGGGGAAAGCTTTGAAATTTGGCCGCAAATTCGTCACCCTTATTGCTAAGTATGTAGAAGAGAATGATATTGAGAAACCGGATGATTTTGTCATGAAGACAGTGGCTAATAAAGGGGCATTAAAGGTGTATATCATTCAAAATATTGATAAGAAAATTCCATTGGAATCCATTGCCAGGAATAAAGATATTTCTGTAGATGAATTATTGAAAGCCATGGAGGGTATTGTAGCGAGTGGCACGAAGTTAAACCTGGCTTATTGCCTGGACGAGGAATTGGATGAATCTGAGCAGGAGGATATCTTCGACTTCTTCCGGAGCGCCCAGGATGATGACCTTGATCTGGCTTACGATGAATTTAAGGACAGGGATGTCAGTATTGAGCAATTACAGTTGATGCGGATTAAGTTTTTAAGTGAATATGGTAATTAGGGGGATGAGGACCGCCGGTCATGGCAAATGACATTTTAATTGATCAAGGTGGACAAATAATTTGTCCACCTTGTAGTTTTCAAGCGCATGAAACAATGGAAGGATTTTGAGGTATGGTTAAGTGAACGGCTGCAACACTCATTGCCAGGCTATGATGCACAGAAAAAAATGATGAGCCGGAACCGGCCTGATATTTCAAAAGCCCCCGCTCATGCACGCCAAAGCGGTGTTTTAATTTTGCTTTATTGTGATGATGGTGCCGTGAAAACCGTTCTGATTGAAAGAAGTATTGATGGAGGCGTACATAGCGGCCAGATCGCTTTGCCGGGGGGGAAACAAGAGCTGTCTGATGAAAATATCCTGCAAACTGCTTTGCGGGAGGCAGAGGAAGAAGTAGCCCTGGATGCAACGAAGGTAATGGTTAAGGGACTACTGTCCCCGTTGTATATACCGGTGAGCAATTTCGAGGTGCATCCTGTAATCGGCCTGTGCCGGGAAGTACCGGAACTCAGACCCTCTGAATGGGAAGTAGCCCGTGTGCTGACCCCAGATCTGCCTTTGCTTTTCTCAAGAAAACAGCAGGTAAAAGTGAAGCCATCCGGTTTTCCCCAACTTACTATCCGAACACCGGCATATATGCTGGCAGAAGATACCTTTGTTTGGGGGGCAACCGCCATGATCCTTTCGGAACTGGAGGCTATCTGGATGGAATGGACAGATAGATAAATGCGCCTTTCAAATCCTGTACCCTTAATTTAAACTCCTGAAGTCAACAGGAACCAGTTTGCTCACCCCGGCTTCCTGCATCGTCACTCCATAAATTACATCTACAGCGGCCATAGTTTGCTTATTATGGGTTACAATAATAAACTGGGAGTTGTCGCTGAACTTACGGATCATTTGTGTGAATTTACCTACATTGGCATCATCTAATGGTGCATCTACCTCATCCAGAATACAGAAAGGAGCCGGTTTGATCAGGTAAATGGCGAATAAGAAGGCTGTTGAGGTCAGGGTCTTCTCCCCCCCGGACAATTGGGTAAGGGTACTCGGACGTTTGCCTTTAGGTTGCGCATAGATTTCAATGCCGCTATCTGCAATATTATCCGGATCCGTGAGTTTCAGGTCTGCTGCATCTTCTTCGGTAAACAGGGCTTTAAATACAGCCTGGAAGTTAGTGCGAACAGCATCAAATGTTTCCCTGAATTTTTGATTAGCCGTTAGTTCCACTTCTTCAATCGTGGCGAGCAGGGTGTCGCGGGCATTCTCAAGGTCTGTTTTCTGTTCTACTATAAAGTCGTGGCGTACTTTAATTTCTCCATAGGCTTCAATGGCGGTAGGGTTGACCTCTCCCATATTTTCCATCCTTTTCTTGAGGCGGTCGGCTTCTGTATTGAGTTCGTCAACAGTCATTTCATTCTTACGTCCTTCCTCGAGAATAACTTCTAATTCCACTTTAAATTCCACATGCAACCGCTCTTTCATGCCGGCTACCTGCAACTTCATTTCGCCTAATTTGTCCTTAATGCCGGTGAGCAAAGTCTCTGCCTGTTCTTTATCTCTCCTTTGACGACTGATCTTACTCTCATGCTCGCTTATGGCATTACGAAACTCATAATAGTTCCGGTCCTTCTCACTCAGTACTTTTTCATCAGTATCTTTCCTACTCAGAAGATCATACAACTCGTTATCCCCAAAGTGCAGCTTGCCACTTGTTTCACTGATTTGGGCCATAGTTTCCTGGAGCTGGACTTTATTGTTGGCGATCTGCTGTTCCAGGTCTTTTAGCTGGTTGGTCCTGAAGGTCAGTTCCTGTTTCAGGTTTTCAATTTTACTTTGTTGCCTTGTATATTGTATGTTCTGATTATTGTGTTGCTGTTGTGCCTGGTTGAAATCTTGTTCCACAGCAGCGAACTCTGCGGCCGCTTTCTGGATATTGGCCTGCAATTGCTGCAGTTCTTCCGTGATATCGTCCAGTTCGCTTCGGGTACCACTGATGTCTTCCTGGGTAGTGGCCAACTGTTCTTCCAATTCCAGTAACCGTTTTTCTCCCGTTTGATTCAGGTGTTCCAGGTGCTCTATCCGGTTATTCAGGTTGATGACCTGGTTATTGAGTTTGTTGATCTCATTACGGCACTGTTCTATGGCGCGGTCGTTCAGCTCATTATTGAAACCTGTGATTTGCGTTTGGGTATCGCTTATCTGTTGTTTTAGTATTGCAGTGGATTGAGTGAGTTCTTTGATTTCACCCGCTAACCGCTCCAGGTTTTTTGCCCTTCCTATTTTATTGCCTTCAAACAGGCCAACGCTACCGCCACCAAGGGTATATTTACCCCGTATTGCCTTCCCGCTTTTTTCAACCCATACCTGGCCATCAGATAAGTTGTTCTGATCAATAGCATCGATATTTGCAGCTATATAAACATGTCCCAGCAAGTGCTGCGCCAGCTCTTTATATTGTTCCTCTACGCTGATCACACTCAATGCGGAGATCAATCCTTCCTTAGGGTCCGGCAGCGTTGCTTTGGGCTTATCTTTTGTGGTAAATTGCTGGAGTAAAAAGAAGTTGGCTTTTCCTTTTTTATTGCTTTCCAAAAGGCGTACCGCCTGGGCTGCTTCTTCTATATGTTCCACAACGTAGTAGTTGAGGTAATTGTCCAGTACGTTTTCCAATGCAGTTCTGTATTCATCCTGTACGATAAATACATCTGAAAGCAGGGGAGCATTGTTATTCCATTCTTTATTTTTCTTTAAAAATTTGATACTGTCCGGGTACCCTTCCAGGCTGTCCACCAGTGACTTCAATAAGTCATGTTCGTTGCGACGCGCATCCAGCTTCCTGTTCTGTTCTACAGACTGAGCGCGGAAGGTTTCCAGTTGTTCCTGGCTTTGCAATATCTTATTTTTGATCTCTTCCTGGCGGCTTACTAAAGTAGCTAACTCATCCTGCCTGTCCAGCGCCTGTCCTTCAGCTTCTGCTTTTTCCTTATTGAGGTTACTTATTTGCCCGGTACGTTGTGCTTTTTCTTCTAATGTCTGGTGGATCGTACGTTGCAGGTTCAGTACGGAAGTATCCGCTACAGCTACCTTTTTTTCTGCATCAAACTGGCGGCGTTGAAATTGCTGTAAATTATTCCGTTGTTCTTCCAGCGCCTTTCTTTTTTGATCAAAGCTTTCTCTTTTTTCGTTCAGGGCTTCGCTTAATGTTTCCAGTTGGCCCTGCAATTCTTCCATTGCCTCTTTTTCGGACAAGACCTGTTTGTCTGCAAACTCAATAGATTCATTGAGTTGCTTTTTCTGTGTGTCCGCATTGTTGAGAAATTGGTTGAGACTTTTTTCTCTGTCTTGCAGGTGGTCCAGGCGTTGTGCAGCCAGTTTTTTGTCACTTTCCAGTTGCCTTATACGGTTAAGCAGCTCATTGAATTGCTTTTGAAGACCATTTAATTCCTGTTCTTTTTGTACCAGCTTCACTTTATTGGCTTCAATTTCCGCTTCATCTCCTGCTATTTCCGACTCAATTTTCAATTTCCGGTCCTGTTCCTTGTCGTGTTGCTCCTGCAGGCCCTGGAATTGATCATTAAATTCTTCCAGGGAGGCCTTGGCCAGTTCAATACTTATCTCTTTATACTCATTTTTGATCAGGAAATAGCGTTCTGCCTTTCTTGCCTGGCTCTCCAGAGTTCTCAGGTTATTGCCAATTTCAAATAATAAGTCTTCTATACGCGATAAATCCTGTTGAGTAGCATCCAGCTTTTGTTTAGCTTCTTTTTTACGTGTTTTATAGATAGATATTCCTGCCGCCTGTTCTAACATGCGTCGGCGGCTGCCTTCCTTATCTTTAATGATGTCATCTACCATCCCTAACTCGATAATCGCATAGGAATCATTGCTTACCCCTGTATCCAGAAACAGGTTATGGATGTCCTTTAATCTGCAGGTTACATCATTCAGCCGGTATTCACTTTCTCCGCTTTTGTAGAATTTCCGGGTTATCGTTACCGTGGTGAATTCTGTGGGAAGCAGGTTCCTGGTATTTTCAAAAGTCAGGGAAACCTCTGCCATGCCGGATGCGGCCCTGCTTTTGGATCCGTTGAATACCAGGTCTTCCAGGTTATCGCTACGTAAACTTTTGATTTTATGTTCCCCAATGACCCATCTGATGGCATCCACGATATTGGATTTACCACAGCCATTTGGCCCTACAATTCCGGTAATCGGGTGATCGAGTAAAATTTGTGTTTTATCTGCAAAGGATTTAAATCCTTTAATATCTAAAGATTTTAAACGCACTGAATCTGATTTAAGGATGCCAAATGTACGAAAAGGGGCCGAATAGTGTTACAGGCATTCGGTTGGGAGTGCAATAATAGCAGGGATATTTTAATTTGATAAATATGCTATTTATATTGAATTGCTTTCCAGACTAAACCTTGCAATGGTCAATGGCGGATCGCCCTGTAAACCGGAGGTCATTACTCTCCGGCAGGTCAATGCTCAGGATATCATAAAGATAAGGAGTACCGGCATAAAGGCGCTCCTTATCCTATTGAAAAGCTTTAGGCTTTTGTTTTCAGGGCTTCCCTGATTTTGTTCTCTATCTCTACCGCAAATTCAGGATTATCCTGGAGGAAATTTTTCACGGCTTCTCTTCCCTGTCCTATTTTGTTGTCTCCATAGCTAAACCAGGAGCCACTTTTATT
>CAZFKK010000143.1:0-7427 GCA_964519735.1 uncultured Taibaiella sp. | reverse complement strand
AGTAAGGTTTGATCAAGGTCAATTTGTATTTGTATTTAAAGAAGGGGGGACAGGGAGTGTTTATTTCCAGGGGACAGAGGCGGATGATGATACTTCAAGCTTTACCTATTATATAGATGAGGCCAATCAACTGATTATGGATCAAGAAGACGAGGAAGAGTTGCAAATTTCAAAATTAGAGGAACTCACACCGACTCATATGAGGTTTACTGTAAAAGGAGAAGTGGAGTCGAGCAGAGGTGATTTCGAGTCAGACGGCATGTTTTTCCTTCAAAAGCAATGATGATGATACCTGGAGTATTGGGAAGAGATAATCTGGCAATAGGTAAATCACTTGCATTGTCGGCTGATTAGCCTATCTTTGCCCCGGTGCCAAACCTCGTGATTGTTGTGGGCAAGTAATTGTCTTTACAGCAATACAAATGAAGCCCTGCTGCAAAGCGGGGCTTTTTGAGTGTGAGGACTTCGCTGATGCAGGTACTATCGAAGGGGGCATCTGCCGGATCCTGTACCAAATTTGGCTAAGCTCTGCTACTGAACTCTATGTGTCAGAACCTGTAACCAAAAGAGAGCCGCAGGAACAAATGATGCATCTCGAAAGATACACTTTTAAAGTCTGGTTTCATTAAGGGGGTTATCCCGTAACTTAAGTCCGACGCGAGCAGCAAATGACGGTTAAGAAAATAGTCCGCACCCAGCATCGCTCCTATATTTACCGGGCGGATGTCATCAGAGAAATCATAGGCTGCAGCAGAGATATCAACACGTTCTCCTACCGGCGTCTCATTACGCATGTACCCTTCCCGGGCATCTCCGATAAATTTCCGCTCCAAAGCATAAGAAAAGTAACCACCTCCTTTCAGGCGCAACCAAGGACAATTCCGGGGCTGATAGGTGGCTGACAGGGGTATAGTCATATAGCTGGTTTTGATTTCCGTACTTACCGAACCGGTAAAGTATCCCGTTACAGACTGCGTATTTCCACTTGTGCTGTTGAACGTAGTATAGTATCCTTTCACCATCGCTTCCGTGCTCATCCCTTTTTGTTCAAACAACAGCGAGGCGAGGAGGCCCCACCGGGCGGTAACACGGTAATGAGCCGCAGCCTCCACCGCAAGCATCATGCCCGGATTGTACCTGGAAATTTTTCGGATAGCTACAGGAAAACCTATGGGCGTGCTGCCCCCCATGCTGAATCCTGCACGCAGGGATAATTCCAGGGGCTTGTTTGCAGAGGTATAGAGGCTGTCCTGGGCTTTAAGCGTGAAAGCATAGGTTACAGCGAGCATGAGCAGTAGCAATTTTTTCATAGCTTCATTTTTATTCTGTGATCAGGTGAACATTGTCTATGTAAAGCTTGCTGTCCACAGCACCTTCAAAGTTGCCCCCGTTTTTGCTGGACGTAAAAACAAGAGTCAATCTATAGCCAAACCCTTCCAGGATGGCCTCATCTATTTCCTGTTTAAAAATAAAAGGGATATCAAAAGTATGATAACCGCTTCCTGATGTGGCAGCTCCGTCTTCAAGCACCGCAGTGGCGATCACATTATCTGCGGTCAGTACATTGGCGCCATCCAGATAAGGGCTGTTGGCAGTAGGATGGAACAATACAGCATAAATATGGCATTCATCCTGGCGTTCAGGAACGACCGGAGTGCTGGTTTTGTCCATAACTGCTCCCCCGGAAACATACCGGTAATTACCCCGTAAGCGAAGTGGTTTTTTGTTGTAGGGAATGCCGAATTGTGTAGCTTTCAATGGCGCTGTCATGGCCTTACTGCCATCAAAGGTGCCGAGAAAAAGGTTGCCGGCCGCTATAGGCATGCCTACGATGGCGCCGATGGCACCCGTTGATTGGGTGACCAATAAGGCAGCATAGTTTCCCTGTACTGCTTCAGTCGTTCTTTGGGTAGGGTAGGCCTCCGGAACTTTCTGGGTGGCCAGCAGCGCAAAGCCGCTATTGCCGGATGCCCACACCTCCTGCTGTTCCCCAAAGACAATTTCATAAGGCGTGTAGAATTGATTATCCGGGTCCAGTTGCCAGCTTTCAAACATAAAGCTATCCGCTACCGCATTACGAAGCAAACTGACCCGGTATTGCTTTTGCCATCTTCCGTCCTCTGAAAAGACCGTATAAATTACGGGATTACTAAAATCCTGCGGCGTACCGGAGCGTGGCTCCATGTGCGCTCCCGGGCTCAGGGTAAAGTTGGGAGCCACAGAAGTAAGGTCCAGCTTTTGATAGTCCACAAATGCGGCTATGGAACTATTGGTAATCACAGGTCCTGACTTAACCACGGAATCCGGCAATTCCATCCCCAAAATATCTGCCTCCATGTTAGCCGCTTCGGGTTTAATACATCCCGTGACGCTGAAAGTAGCAATCACCACCATGCAGTACCGTAAATATAGGTTCATAGGTTGTATAGTTGTATATCAAATTTAAAACAAAAGATGATAATAATGTAAGAATAATTTCAAATAGCCGATTTCATGAAAAACAATTAGATTTCATGAAAAACAAGTATACCTGCTACTGATAGTTGGAAACAGCCACCATTTTTTTGATATCTGTTATCCATATTTTCCTGCCTTGTGTTTCCACTAACTTATCATCTTTGAATTCTCTCAGCAACCTTACTACATTTTCACGCGTAGTGCCTGTCATGTTGGCAATGTCCTCCCGGCTCATGTTGATGACGATGGGTTGCCCTTCCGGGTTTCCTTTCTTGAATTTTTCCCTCAGGACAATTAAAGTAATAGCAAGGCGTTCCCTCGCCGGCCTTTGGGCAAAAATGGTGATGCTATTGGCCAGTACCGTAAATTCATGACTCAGCATCTTAAGTAGCCTTGTTGAAAGTAACGCTGAGTGCTCCTGCACCCTTAAAAAATCTTCTTTAGGAATAAAGAGTACCATACACTCTTCCAGTGCGGTTGCAGAATCGGGGTAGCGTTCTGAAGATAATACGGCATGATACCCGATAAGCTCTCCTGCATTGGCCACATATATGATCTGCTCCTTTTCGAAGTTATCCACTTTATACTTCTTTACCTTTCCCTTCAGGATATAATAAATTCCCGTCGGGATACCCCCTTCCCTGAAAATGGTTTGTCCTTTCTTATATTTCTCCTCATGCGCATGCTTTGTCATTTCCGCATAATCTTCAGCAGGAAAGTTGGTGAAAATGGAACCAGAACTAAAATCCCATTTATCAATCGGAAAGATCCCTCTTAAGCTCATCTCCTAATTAATATTCAAACATTAAAAATTGATTCTTATCACTTTTAAAGGTGATGGAATATAAAAATGCAGGTTGAATTTCCCGATAATTTTGCACCCACAATTTACGACAAGTCTTTTAATTATCCTGTATTATATCAACAAACGCGAGTGGACAGAGTGCAGCAACGAAAAGAAAGGGGATTCCTGGCAACAGATCTTGCTTTCAATGATATCTATTCCCCTTCTATGCAGGCATTGGCCAGGCAACACTGGACACCACTCCCCATTGCGAGATTGGCTACTGATTTTTTAACTTCCGGTCCGTCCTCTAAAATACTGGATATAGGAAGCGGTGTAGGTAAATTTTGTCTGGCAGGGGCATGTTTTGCCCCTCAGCATCATTTTTATGGTATCGAACAAAGGGAATATGTTCTGGAACAGGCAAAGATCGCACAAAAGAAGATCGGGGTAAACAATGTTTCCTTTATGCAGGGCAACTTCACACAGCTGGACCTCCGCAAGTTCGACCACTTTTACTTTTTTAACTCATTTTACGAAAACCTTAATGACGAAGGCAGGATAGACAATGATATTGAATATTCCGAAGCCCTTTATCGTTATTATGTACGCTATCTGCACAAGGGCCTTCAGTCAATGCCTAAGGGCACGAAAATAGCCACTTACCATTCTTTATACGAGGAAATTCCGCTCAGCTATGAACTTGTGGATACCCTTGAGGGGGGCAACCTGAATTTTTGGATAAAAAGAGGCTTATGAAGAACATACAATTCAGGTACCGCCCCAAAATCATGGATGCCTTGAAGGGTTATAATAAGGAACTTTTTTTCAAAGACCTGGTAGCTGGGATCATTGTCGGGATCGTTGCCCTTCCATTAGCCATTGCCTTTGCCATAGCGTCCGGCGTTTCTCCGGAAAAGGGAATATTTACGGCAATCATAGCCGGTTTTGTTGTTGCAGCATTAGGTGGAAGCAGTGTCCAGATAGGCGGGCCTACCGGTGCTTTTATTGTAATCGTGTATGGCATTGTACAGCAGTTCGGTGTCAACGGGTTGATCATGGCCACATTTATGGCCGGGATACTCCTTGTGCTTATGGGTATTGCCAAATTGGGAAGTGTGATTAAGTTCATCCCTTACCCCTTGATTGTAGGATTTACTACCGGGATTGCCATCATCATTTTTTCCTCCCAGGTCAAGGATTTTTTAGGCTTGAACATGGGTGTTGTACCTGCGGATTTTATCCATAAATGGTCTGCCTATTTCCTGCATCTTTCCTCCATTAATATTTTTGCGGTCATCATCGGCCTTTCCAGTTTACTTATCATAGTGTTCTGGCCCAGGATAACCCATAAGATACCCGGATCGCTGGTCGCTATCCTGGTTACTACAATAGCTGTGCATCTATTGGAATTGCCGGTAGCAACCATTGGTAGCCGCTTCGGAGCAATACCCTCCTCGTTTCCACCGCCATCGTTTCCTGACCTGGACCTGGAGATTCTACAAAAGCTTATTGGTCCTGCTTTCACCATTGCCCTGTTAGGGGGGATAGAGTCCCTCCTGTCTGCAGTGGTTGCTGACGGCATGACCGGAGGGAAGCATCGTTCCAATACGGAACTCATTGCGCAAGGTGCTGCAAATATTTTTTCTTCCATCTTTGGAGGTATCCCCGCCACAGGCGCCATTGCCCGCACGGCCACCAATATCAAAAATGGTGGCAGGACACCGGTCGCCGGTATCATCCATGCCATTACCTTATTGATCATCATGTTTTTTGTGGGTAAATGGGCAGCCCTTATTCCTATGGCTACGCTTGCCGGGATATTAGTAATAGTAGCCTTTAACATGAGTGAAATGAAAAGCTTCCTTTCTATCCTCAAAGGTTCGAGAAGCGATGCGGCTGTTTTGCTGATTACTTTTTTATTGACGGTACTTGTAGACCTGACCGTAGCTATCGAAATAGGTATGATCCTGGCGGCCTTTCTCTTTATGCGCAATATCATGAAGGTAAGCTCTGTCCAGCAACTGACTTATGACAAAGAAGATGCAAACGACGATAGCATTAAGGGACACTCTTTGTCCTCAGAAGTCAATGTTTTTGAGATCAACGGCCCCCTGTTTTTTGGGGCAGCCTATAAATTTCAGGATGCTATGGGGGTTATAGGGAAACCCGCAAGGGTATTGATCTTGCGTATGGGGAATGTACCCATTATTGATGCTACCGGCATGCGGATGTTAAAGAAGGTCAGTGAAGACGCCAATAAGAAGGGCACCAAACTGGTGCTATCCGAACTCAGCAGTAACCAGGTCCTGGAAGAACTGAAGCAATCGAGGCTGCAATTTAAGATCGGGAAGGCAAATATTACGGACACCTTTGAACAGGCAATAAAAAGGACGCAGGAGCTGCTCCGCGATTACAATGGCACTCAATTAAAATAATATCAATTTTCCCGGCAAGTCAATCCTTAATGATACTATAATTCATCATTTAAGAGGATGCTTTCCAGCGGGAGCATTCCGCAGGTCGGATGTAATAAGGTAAAAAATTTGATACCAAATCCTACTGTACGGTGACAATATTTCTTTTTACGATACCTTTATAGTCTTTTTCCCGGAAGCAGCATTGGCGGCGCCAGCTTTACTGAGACTTCTGCTTAAATATCTGGTGTGCGTACACCAGAGAAGCAGGGACAAAATTTCGGTTTGATCGCAGTAACCTGGGCGCCAGAGCACTTACAAAAATGGGATAAGCAACTTAATGAAAACAAAATCATACGTGATCGCAACACTAATTTGGGCAACGACCTTTATGATTACCTATACTGCCAATGCTCAAAATGCCAATGAGAAGAAAGCGTATCAACTTGGCCAGGAAGCAATTGAGTTAATGGATAAAGGCAACCTGGAAGCCTCTATGGAGCTATTAAAGAAAGCACAACAGCTGGACAGTAGTAATATCAATTACCCTTACGAGTTGGCCTTGGCCCATTACCTGAATAAAGAATATTCCGAAACGATAACATTACTTAATAAAATAAGTCATTCTAAAGACGCCAACGCTAATGTCTATCAGTTGCTGGGCAATGCCTATGACCTTGCCGGAAATCCTGAAAAAGCACTAAGCATCTACAGAGAAGGTATGGAAAAATTCCCTGCTTCCGGCAACTTTTACCTGGAATCCGGTAATATTGAAATGGCAAGGGAGGAATACAATAAAGCCATTGAATATTGGGAAAGAGGCATAAAAATAGCACCCAATTATCCTTCTAACTATTATTGGCTGGCCCGAACATTTGCTCATAGCGAAGAGCTCATCTGGTCTCTATTCTATGCGGAAATGTTTATTAACCTGGAGCCCAATTCTAAAAGGACAAAAGAAATCAGCCAACTGCTTCTGGAAAACTATCAAAATAGTTACTCCGTGGAATCTGATTCAAGCGGCCAGTTTAACTTAACAAAAAGAGGCTTCCATTTAAATATGGATGATAAAGCGGTGCTCAAAAGGGCAAAAAAGGGTATCCTTCCGTTTGAAGGTTGTTACTCCGGAATTTTTGCCGCCTCTTCTTCATGGAGTTTTCATGCGGGCATTGCTATCCCTTCTATAGTACAAACAAGAACACAATTGATCCACAATTGGTTTAATAATAAAAGCTTTTATAAAACTTACCCCAACAAACTACTGTCCTATCAGAAAATGCTGTTAGAGCAAGGACATTTTGAAGCCTACACTTATTGGTTGTTATCAGAAGGGGATGCAGCCGTTTTTGAACAATGGAAGAAAGAGCATCCGGAAAAATTCAATGCTTTCGTTACCTATTTTAAATCTAACAGGTTACAAATGGAGCAATCAGATAAATATTCCAGAAGAGATTATTAAACCAAGACTTATTGTCTTGTAATCTACTTTCATAAGGTTTTTATTAGCTTCATTTATTATAGTTATGCAGTTCATCCTTTTGAATCAATTTTCAGCAAGTACCTCTGCAACAATTTCTCTTTGGCTGTCTTGTCCCAGGGAGGCTATTCCATTTCATGAAAAATAGCAGCCAAATTTTAAAAACAACCCATCTTATTTAAAATATCAGCACTAATTTTAAAAATGAATTGATTTAAATAAAAAAATGGCTATAAATTTTAATTGTGATGTTGTTTAATTAAAATAATAGCCGTAATTTTAATTAATCGAG
>CAZFKK010000142.1:5570-7434 GCA_964519735.1 uncultured Taibaiella sp. | reverse complement strand
CAAATAGCGCCTATAGTTACCAATGGGTAGATTGTCAGCAAGGTTATGCTATTATTCCCGATGCCACTAGCCAAACTTTCCAACCAAGGGAAACGGGCACTTATGCTATAGTTATTGCTAATGAACAAGGTTGTACCGATACTTCACAATGCCTGGAAGTCAAAGTAGGAACTCATATCGGGGAGTTATACATTTCCGACTTTTCAATCTATCCTAATCCTGCTTCAAGTCTGATTCATATTCAACCTAAATGGCAAGGACAGTCGGCAACCCTGTTGTTAGCAGATATGTATGGCAAAGTTTTGCTGCAACAAACCCGTACAGCTACACAAAACATGTCCTTATCCCTTGATGGCCTGGCTGCAGGAATGTATATATTGACCATTAGCCAGGATGATATGAGTAGGAATTATAAGATTATAAAGGAATAGCGAAACTCCATACTTAATCTCAGGTATGCTGTTTTCGCTTTTAAATCTAAGATCATGACTCGTTATATAAGTATATTATTGTTCCTGCTACATGTGATTGCGGATGCCCATAGTCAGTCCATATATAATAAGCAGACTGATTTTTTAAAAGCCAATAGCATGTGGGCTTTTGGCTACCGGAGTGGCTATGACTTTAATCAAAGACTACCTTTTGAGACAGAGATGAAATCAGTATTGGCCAGCGCATCAGTAGCGGATACGCTGGGTCGGCTGTTGTTTTACATTGGTTCAGATACGATTTATAATGCCAGTCATGTGCCAATGCTAAATGGGACAGGAATACTCCCCGATATGCCTAAAAAATATGGACAACATGCACAGGGGGTACTTATCGTTCCTATGATAGATAGTCCTATGAAGTATTTTGTATTCACTAAAGGCGTATTTGACAATCGCAACAGCCAACCTCATTTATCCTATTCGGTGGTCGATATGACCTTGGATAATGGCATGGGTGGGGTAGAGCCGGTCAGGAAAAATATACCCTTAGATACCCAACATGTGTTGCATGATCCTATGATTGCTATACCCGGAGATAATTGCGATATCTGGGTCCTGACCCATACGGACAATTATTATATTAATCCCGCAGATACGCCCAGGTTCAAAGCCTGGCATATTACTGCTTATGGCATTGAGCAGGATCCGGTTTATTCTCCTGTGAATCCGATGATCCGGGACCTTTTGCCTCAATATGTATTCAGTAAACCCAGGATAGTAGGCAATGGTTCGGGGAATCTTGCGGTATCACCCAATCGAAGAAAGGTGGCAATGAGTACCTTGGGAGACTATTTTACTGGTATCATATTCGGGCAGTTTGATCCTGTTCATGGCTTGGTTTACGATTACAGAACCCTAAAAGGCTCAGAGGAGTATGGCACCTGGGGTGTATGTTTTTCTCCCGATAATTCAAAATTGTATTTCAGCAGTCAGCATATTATAGAGCAATTTGATATTGCTTCCAACAACGAGTATATCATGAACAATCTTAAACGCAAGATTCATTTTAAGGAAGGTCAATCCGCAGGTTGGCCTAAGGTTTTATTTGGTATGAGTGCTTTAAAACTGTATGATGATACTATTTATGGGATCAGCAATACCAATATACTTCCCGGTGATTTTGCTATGAGGAGTAGTTTTTTATTTACCCAACATCATTCCAAGTCTTTATTCAGGATCAATAGGCCCAATGAAAGAGGGCTAGCATCCGAGTTTGAAGATAAGGCTATTTTGTTACATCAGCGTAGCGAGGCATTCAATTCTTTGCCCAATGAGGTCGTTTATCCTGTGGTTTTTCATACGATGGTTAACCATTATGATACCATTTGTCTCAGCAAGGAAGGGACCTATGATCCTCAACCCTTGAAGGTAGC
>CAZFKK010000142.1:4600-5560 GCA_964519735.1 uncultured Taibaiella sp. | reverse complement strand
AGAAGGTTTCAAGCATTATGTATGGGATAATGGTGAGACTCATTTTGAACGGCCTATTACGAGCCCCGGAACGTATTGGGTAAGTTATCAAAGCACCCATTGCGATCGCTATATAGATACTTTTCATGTAATTGGCCTTGACCTGACCTTTTCTTTTGGAAAAGATACGACAATCCTGTTTTGTCCTATGGAATCGGCGCCGCTTACGCTTTCCGTATCCCGGCCTAATGCGCAGTTCTTATGGCAGGATGGCAGTACGAAAAACCGCTATGTAGTAGAGCAGGAAGGTACGTTTTGGCTGGAAGTCAGCCAGGCGGGCTGTGTGTTTTCCGATACGATTGATGTGGAAGCTATTCCATTTGATCATAAGCTAGGCGAGGACCTGGTACTTTGCGACAACGGCCTGCCTATTGATATTACCCTGGCCACAGGCGAGGGGCTTCCTGAAGGCATGATTATGACAACCAGTGATGGCGTTATAGGAGGTCCATTGATAGCTAAGGATACGGGTACCTTCTGGGTTAAATATTTTATGCCACCCTGCATATTCAGCGATACGATTAAAATAGAACGTGTGGTTTGTTCCTGTGCTGCATTTGTTCCCAATGCCTTTTCTCCTAACGGGGATGGTATCAATGATGTATTCCTTCCTGTGATACGGCCGGATTGCCCGGTTCAGAACTATTTATTGAAAGTGTACAACCGATACGGGCAACTTATTTTTCAAAGTTCAGATCCCGGTTCAGGCTGGACGGGCATGAGCAGGGGAACGTTACAGGATGTTAATACTTATTTCTTTGAATTAAGCTTTACAGGAGGATCGGAAGAGCATCCATTTTATCAGAAGGGAGAAGTGATTCTTGTCAGGTAAATATCAAATGCATGTTATACCATTTTTGATAAACATTAGATCATGAAGAATTCTTATCCTATATTGATATTCCTGTTGCCCATGCTGCT
>CAZFKK010000142.1:740-4590 GCA_964519735.1 uncultured Taibaiella sp. | reverse complement strand
GCTTTTCATGCAGGCAGTTCATGCACAATATGAAAATGTCTGGGCATTTGGCACTAATGCGGGAATAGATTTCAATACCAGTCCGCCACTGTCGATCAGGACCGGGATCAGCACCCGGGAAGGCTGTGCCTCCGTTTGTGATACCTCCGGGCAATTATTGTTTTATACCGATGGTACTTCCGTATGGGGAAAAGACCATCAACTCATGATGGAAGGAGATGATATTACAGGCGTGGGGAAGAACGTCACTTCCAGTACGGCCCAAGGTGCTCTGATCATACCCATACCCGGCACTAAAGCACAATATTATGTGTTTTCTTTGGCTAGTATTGAAAATACGCGGGAGTCGGGGAATCTATACCGTAGCGTGGTAGATATGTCTATAAATTCAGGCCAGGGTCAAATAGTGGAAAAGGGGAAATTATTTGCTGAAGGACTTACCGAACATATGACAGCGGTGTTAGGTAATCGATGCGATATATGGTTAATATTAAGTTCTTACCAGGAACTTACCTTTAGAAGCTATCATATCGATATTAACGGGATCGATACCAGCGCGGTATTTTCCAAGAGATTGAAGAGCAGTGTTGACGATGACTATAACGGTTTTATCGGGCTGATGGATGTCAGTCCCGACCGAAGTAAGCTGGCTGTATCTCAGGGGGGTGTGTTTTTGTATGATTTCGATCCGGATAACGGGACGATGAGTAATCCCTATGTTTTGGATGGCAATGGTTTCTTTCAGAAATACGGGCTATGTTTTTCTCCTGACAATACAAAACTATATGTGGAGACTGCAGGTTTATTATGGCAATATGATCTGAGCTCCGGGGACACCAATAAGATCCAGGCATCAAAGAACCTGTTGGCAGGCACTTATCCATCGGCGTTAAAGCGGGCCCCGGATGGTAAAATTTATAGTGCCGGGGAGCGGGGTATGTTATGCGTCATTCACGATCCTAATGAATATGGACCTGCTTGTAATTTTAGAAGGAATGATTTTGCACTATTTTCAAATACCAATGCTTTCTTAGGTATGCCCAATGTTATTCAAAAAGTGCATTATGAGTACCTTAATACTGTCACCTATGATACCGGGCACTGTGTGGATTATATGTTACTCGAACCACATATTGCCAGCGGGGTATCCTATCTATGGGAGGATAGCAGTCAATATCCTGTACGCAGGATTACCCAATCCGGCACTTATTGGGTACGCTATTCTGTAATTGACAATCCCTGCCTGGCTATTGTAGATACCTTTAAGGTAATCGTACAACTCAACCGGTGGAACAGTAGTTTTCAAAAGCTGGAAGTGGCCTGCGAAAAGGATACCCTTATTGTGCATCCCCTTGAACCAGGAAGTGATCATTTATGGGATGACGGGAGTATTAGTGCCAGCAAGGAAGTGTATGGCAGTGGCCTATATTGGGTAAGTTACCGTAATGAGGCGGAGTGTAATCAATTTGTGGATAGCTTCCTGGTGAATTATCCTGTAGTTCCTTATGAAGTAGCTTTTAGCGCTCCAGTATATGTATGCGTCGGTCATCCGGTTACTTTTCAAAACACGTCCGGCAATGTACAAAGTACATTCGCATGGACCTTTGGAGATGGTGGCAATTCTTCTCTTCCGAATCCCGTATATATTTATCCCGGAAGCGGCAGCTTTGATATCACGCTTACAGGCAGCCTGGGCAAGCATTGTAAGGATACGATGAGCCGGATAGTAACGGTAGATTCAGCTATAGAGGTTCGTTTTGCAGCAGCTAAAGACAGCCTGTGCTTAGGAGAAGCTCATGAATTTGTCTTGTCTGGTGATTTAGTAACGGTGCAGCAATTGAACTGGGATTATGGGGACGGTTCCCTGGTACAGGGAGAGGCAGCACGCCGCTACTTACATGCCTATGACCGTATAGGTCTGCATGTAGTATCCCTTGATGTTGATTTCCGCTCATGTCCTGCTTATCAGACTGACCGGGTGGTATATGTTGCAGACTTGCCCAAAGTGTTTTTAGGAAATGATACTGGGGTGTGTCCTGGTGGCCGTCCGCTTTTATTGCGCAACGTATGGGCTGAAGAAGATGAAGTGCCGCTGCAGTATAGCTGGAGTACAGGAGCAACGGGTCGCACCATATCTGTCTCTAGCCCGGGTCATTATACACTTACGCTCAGTCATCCCGGTTTAGGCTGCAGTAGTACGGGTAGCATTAGTATTGCCCGGGATTGTTATCTGGAAATACCCAATGCCTTCAGTCCTAATGGCGATGGTATTAATGATTACTTTTTGCCCAGGCAGTTATTGAGTAGCGGGGTGCAATCCTTTGAGTTGGGTATATTCGATAGATGGGGTGCCCGTGTGTTTTCCGGTAATAACCTGGAAGGACGTGGTTGGGATGGCACCTTAAATGATAAGGAGCAACCCGTAGGGGTGTATGTGTACAGAATCGTCCTACGTTTTGAAAATGGGGAGCAAGAAACCTATGAGGGTAATTTGTCCTTGCTCCGTTAAATATAGGTTGGCTTTCTGGTTATAATTTTTATTGTTAAACATTAATTTAATTTTTTATGAAAAAGGGAATTGTTATTTTGTTTTTGTTTTCTTCTCTCACTTTCCTGTGTTCGGCCCAAACGATAAGAAAAGCGTTTTTTGAAGACTATACGGGAGCCTGGTGTGGTTATTGTCCTGAAGGGACGCAAATACTCGAAAAACTTGCTGTTGAAAATCCTGCTAATATTATTGTAGTAGCTACCCATAGTTTAGATGATTTAGCCATTAAGGAAGGTACGGAAGTAATATATGGTATTGGTATTGATGGCTATCCCTCGGGATCTATAGACCGGTTCAGGTTTCCCGGGGAAGGTTTAATTGGTTTGAACAGGGGGTACTGGACCACTTTGTTTGATCGCCGGAAAAAGGTACCTGCTTTGGCCACCATAGGTTTTGCCGGTTTTAAGTATTTGGCCAACAATGACACTTACGAAGTGGATGTGAATGTAGCCTTTACTTTACCTAATGAAAAGTCGGGTGTGCCGATAGTGGTGAATATTTATGTTCTGGAAGATAGCATTCCTGCCGTGGGACCCATAGCGCAGTCTAATTTCATCAAGACGATCCAGGGAGGAGCAAGCCCATTAAGCAATTGGTACCACAACAGTACGCTTAGAATGGCCGTAGCCGGAGCTTGGGGAACTGAATCCGGTATCCCGTACGACCCGGTACTGAATGAAGTGTACACGCAAAAATTCTCCTTCAAAATTCCAGAGCATGTAAATAGAGAGCAGGTAAGACTGGTCGCTTATGTGGCTTACAATGGCACTGCTCAAAACAATGAAAAGGAAATTATTAATGCAGAAGAAATGCGGCTTTCCGGCACTACCGGTATAAAGGAAAATACAAAGGGATTGGCTATTTTGGGAGGCTATCCTAACCCGTTAAGGAATAATGAAACTTTTAAACTGGAATATCATCTAGCTAAAGGAGCCCGGGTGCAGATGTGTGTTTATAATCTGTTGGGGCAATTAGCTACTCCGCTCATTGAAAGTGAGGAAGTTGCCGGAGGGCATACCCTGCATTGGAATCCTTCAGAGTTTGGTCTGCAATCCGGAATGTACCTGCTTAAAATTAATGCGGGCACTTCGTCTCAGACTGTTGTAGTCAATGTTCTTTAATTATAGTTCATCTTTAGGGATTCCGCTTCTTTTTCTAAGAAGAGATAGAGCGTTGGCTAAGCGATTATTATTACATATTAAATAATTATGGAAACTACTCAATTTTTTAATTAAGTAGTTTCGCTAACGGAATTTTGTAGTTTGTTGTTTAAATTTGCTGATCATTATCCGCTTGTTCTAA
>CAZFKK010000142.1:0-730 GCA_964519735.1 uncultured Taibaiella sp. | reverse complement strand
CTCATGATCCAAGCATTAGCCAGGCTTAAAATTCGCAATGCAGTTAAAGAAGATCTACCCGAAATTTTAGAAATTTACAACGCCGTCATCCTGCATACGACTGCAGTGTATAGTTATACACCGCATACCTTAGCCATGCGCGAGGAATGGTGGACACAAAAAGCAAGGGAGGGCTACCCGGTTGTTGTAGCTACCCTCGATGGGAAGGTAGCAGGATTCGGATGTTTAGGAAGTTTCAGGAATTGGGATGCCTATCAGTATACTGCCGAAACTTCTATCTATGTGGATGCCGGTTACCGGCAAAAAGGTATTGGCAAATTGCTTTACTCCAGATTGATCGAAATAGCAGTTTCCGGTCCCTGGCATGTTCTTATTGCAGGTATCGATGCTGATAATACAGCCAGTATAAAATTGCATGAAAACTTAGGATTTAAAGAGGCAGGCCATTTTAAGGAGGTTGGCTTTAAGTTTGATCGCTGGCTGGATCTTGTGTTGATGCAGTTGCAACTACCTGATAAGGCAGGAAATTCAAATTAAGTATTTTTACTTCATAAATATTCCGTGACAGGAGGCAGTTGCCGAAACATAAGCAGTCCGGTCATCTGCGTGACATTACATTTATATCCTATTATGAAACGACTAGCCATTATTGGCGATTATAACGAAGCATTCCGACCACACCCGGCTACCAATGAAGCCATTCGGTATGCGCTTCCCTTATTGAATAGCC
>CAZFKK010000141.1:0-7505 GCA_964519735.1 uncultured Taibaiella sp. | reverse complement strand
CCTCCCGGTTCGATGATAATTCTGAAAAAGGAACCGGGGTGACTTCCACATGAAGGTCGATACGATCCAGCAAAGGCCCTGAAATCCGGTTCAGGTAACGCTGCACCATTTGAGAGGAGCAGGTACAATCCTTATCCGGATGATTGTAATAGCCGCAGGGGCAAGGGTTCATAGAGGAGATGAGCATAAAATTGGCCGGGAAATCAATACTCACCCTGGCCCGGGAAATGGTTACCCGCCGCTCTTCCATAGGTTGTCGCATCACTTCCAATACGGTCCGCCTGAACTCCGGCAATTCATCGAGAAAAAGCACCCCGTTATGGGCCAGGGAGATCTCTCCGGGTTGAGGATGACCACCGCCGCCCACCAGTGCCACATCGCTTATGGTATGGTGTGGGGAACGAAAAGGGCGCTGGGCTACCAGGGAGGCATGAGCCGGAAGCTTACCTGCTACGGAATGAATCTTAGTCGTTTCCAGTGCTTCATGCAAACTCAGGGGAGGAAGGATCGTCGGCAATCTTTTTGCCAGCATGGTTTTACCTGCTCCGGGCGGACCGATCAGCAGCGCATTATGTCCGCCTGCTGCTGCGATCTCCAGGGCCCTTTTAATGCTTTCCTGCCCCTTAACTTCATTGAAATCTACCTCAAACTGCGCCTGGGCCTCAAAAAATTCGGCACGGGTATCTACGCTCACCGGAAGCAGTTCACTTGTTCCATGGAGCAAGGCTACCACATCCTTTAATCCCGGTGCCCCGTAAACCTCCAAACCGGATACCATAGCTGCCTCCCGGGCATTAGCCTGGGGAAGGATCATACCTTTGAACCCTTCCTTCCTGGCCTGGATCGCCATAGGCAATACCCCCTTTATCGGCTTCAACACCCCATCCAGGGACAATTCACCCATAATGATATAGTCCTTAAAACGGTGCACTTCAATTTGCCCTGTTGTTCCTAAAATCCCGATAGCAATAGGCAGATCATAGGCCGAACCGGCTTTTTTGAGGTCTGCGGGGGCCATATTGATCACCACCTTGCTCCTCCCCCGTTCTAACCGGTTGTTTTTTATGGCAGACAGGATACGGTCAATACTTTCTTTAACGGCACTGTCGGGTAAGCCCACAATGGTATACCCCCATCCGGAAGCCAGGTCGGCTTCAATGGTAATGGTTATTGCCTCTACGCCGGAAACTGCACTGCCAAAAACTTCTACCAGCATTTCAGGTACGTTTTTATTTTTGTTAAGGTTACTTATCAAGTATAAAAATAAAAAAAAGAAAGGATTAACCGCACAAATAACCTTCAAATACATAAATCTTAGGCAGTATCCACTGCTTTTTTTACATTTGCCGGTAATATGTCTAGCGCCCATTTTCACTCTTTAACAGTAAAGGAGGTCCATCCTGAGACCGCCGAGTGTGTCTCCATCCTGTTTGAGGTACCCGAAGCCCTGAAAGAAATGTTTCATTTTCTCCCCGGGCAGTACCTTACCTTACGGAAAACCATCGGGGACACTGAGATCCGCCGTTCTTATTCTATTTGTTCAGCGCCGGGTGACCAGGAGCTCCGGGTAGCCGTAAAGCACGTGGATGCCGGTAAATTCAGCGGGTTCGCTAATAGGGAACTTAAAGCCGGAGATCAATTGGAAGTCATGCCTCCCTTGGGTAAGTTCAGCCCCCGTCCCTCCGGTAAGACAAAGAAGAATTACCTGGCTTTCGCCGCAGGAAGTGGTATTACTCCCATTATCGGTATTATGAAATCGGTCTTGAAGCAGGAACCGGACAGTACGTTTACCCTCATTTTTGGCAATAAAAACAGGAGTTCCATTATTTTTAAAGAAAGCCTCGAGGCGCTTAAGAATAAACATATGAGCCGTTTGCTGATCTATCATGTTTTTACCCGGGAAACCATGGATACTCCCCTGTTCAACGGGCGCATTGATGCGGAAAAAGTAAAGGGCTTTTGTGCACAACTGGTCCAGTTGGACCAGATGGATGAGATCTTCATTTGCGGACCGGAAGAAATGATCCTGGATCTGCGTGATTTCTTTATTGAAGAAAAAAAACTCGATCCCCATAAAGTTCATTTTGAGTTGTTCTCCTCCCCCGATCAGCCGCGTACGGTACATAAGGAATGGGAAGAGAAACAGCAAAAGATAAACCCGGAGCAAATGAGCAAAGTCACTATCCGCCTGGATGGAGCAGCTTTTGACATGAACCTGGCGTATGGTGGAGAAAATATATTGGATGCTGCCCTGCAACAGGGGGCAGACCTGCCTTATGCCTGCAAAGGGGGAGTATGTTGTACCTGCAGAGCCAAATTACTGGAAGGGGAAGTAGATATGGAAGTCAATTACGCGCTTGAACCTGACGAAATTGCCAATAATTTCATACTCACCTGCCAGGCGCATCCCCGTACAGAAAAAGTGGTTATTGATTTTGACATAAAATAGCACTTCTTTTTATATATGATGATTAAAATGAGGTAATCCCGCTTCAACAATTTTGTTCCTATGGATGAGATCACATTTTTAATCGTAGACGATGATGAACTGGATCGGCTGGTCATCTTAAGGGAAACACTTAAATATCCTTTCCTGAAAGCCCAGGCCGTCTGCTGTACCGCCGGGGAAGCACTTGCCGCAGCCGGGCAATGCCTTCCCGATGTCATCTTTTCAGACATTGAAATGCCCGATATAAACGGGAAAGCGCTCATTCGTCAGCTTTCCGGGAAAATACCTGTGCCTGTATTCATTACCTCCCACCCGGAATTTGCCCTGGAAAGCTATAACCTGGAAATTTTCGACTACTTACTAAAGCCTGTAAGTTCCGAACGTTTTGAAAAATGTGTCTTAAGGATCCAGGATTTTTTTGCACTACGCAAAAAGATAGCAGACCTGGAAAAGCGGCAGGATACAGATTATATCCACATCAAACAAGGCCACGAAAAACATAAGCTCCAGATCAATGACATTATCTACCTGGAAGCTATGAAGGATTATACCAAGATCAAAACAACGGCGGAACGCAGCCTGCTGGTATTAGAAACGTTAAGCGGGCTACTCAGGCAGTTACCCCAGGAAAAGTTCATTCGTATTCACCGTAGTTATGCAGTAAACAAGAGCAGGATTACTACCATCGGCCCTCATAAGATCACTATTTCCGGCGCTGAGTTCCCCATTGGCAAGTCTTTCAAAAATGCCCTGCAAGCTTTACCTCTTTGATCAATTCCGGCGCAGGCATGGAGGCGTGTGCCGGATAGGATTTGTTCATTTATTTTTAACAAAGATTTCAATGCTCATATCTGGGGATACTTATAGCTTTGCTATCAGGAAAACATTAATACATAATAAAATCCATATCCTATGAAAGTCGAAGATTATATCATCATCTTGAGCAGTGTAACCCCTGCCAAGCCACAGTCTAAGGGAAATTCGGTCGAGATTTCTTTTAGCCAGACGACAACAGCCGCAAAAGGAAATGCTACCACGACACAAAATACACAAAAGATAGCGGCTACAGAAAAAACGCCTGTTTCTGAAAATATTGCTGCTACAGATGCTATTTCTGTAAAAATTGAAGACAGCCAAAAGAAAGTGGTCCAAACATTTGACTCCGTAAAAAGTGATAAAAAAGGAGTGATCCATTTAAATACAGAAGCATTGCCGGCAGGCACCTATAACTGCATCATCCAGGTAAATGGTATTGCACGCAGCAAGCAAAGCTTTACGATCAAATAGAATCATCTAAATACATATAGAAAGGCTTGTGATTTATCGCAGGCCTTTCTCCATTAGAGGGCGCAAATTTCCATTTATGAAAAAACACTATTTCCTGTTTATCCTTATTTTCCTTTTTCATTACTGCCCGGCACAGGTATCGCCCCCGGACTTTACGAAAATTAAGGATTATGAAGCCAGAATGGAAAGCATGAAAAAGTACGGGGATCTTTTAATGGGCAGCGATTCCGCCATTGCGGAGAATTATGCCGAAGGCATCCATCATGGTCTTTCAGGACTCAGTACCTGCAAAAAAGAAGATGCAAAATTCAGAACCTATTTTGCTTCCATTGCCGGTCTGTCCTATTATAACCAGATGAAATTTGACAGCGCAATCCACTATTTCAATATAGCCTACAAGGAGAGCAAGGCAGCCTCCTTATCAGAACAGTTTGTTGGTGCAGCCAATGCGCTGATGGCCCTTAACCTCCAGCGGCAAAATCTACCCCTGGCTGATTCTTTAAAGAACGAAATCCTGGCTGTACTCGACACAGCCAGGGATGAAAAGACCTTATTTAAAGGCTATAATGGTTTAGGTAATTATTACTATATCAAATCCTATTATACTACCGCACAGCAATATATCCTGAAGAGCCTGGAGATCAATAAGAAAATGGCGGATACGGCAAAAGACAACCGGTTCAGGAGAGATATGGCGGCACAGTATTACAACCTTTACAAGATCTATACCAATACTCATTTATACACCAACGCCCTGAGAGCATTGCAGCAGGGAAGCCGCTACCGGCAGTCCTCCCCCACAATGCTACGCCGTTATTACTCTGCCTTTATTGATGCATTTACCACGCCCCCCATAGACCATATTGATTCTGCTTTGAAGTTCTACGGCTACCTCAACGAATTTGTCAGCAATGCCGGTATGGGTGTTCCTTCAGAGCTGGTAACTTCCAATATCGTCCTGGGCCAGTACTACTGTAATAAAAGTCAATATGACAAGGCACTGCCCTTCATCCTGAAAAGTGAGGAATATGCCAATGAAAGTAAATCACCGTTCCTGATCCACCAGGTGCAAAATATCCTGGGAAGGTACCGGTATTTCACCGGCGACTATGATGAGGCTATAGATTTACTCAGCCGTTCCGCAGAGATCAGCAGGAATATCACTAAAGGCAATTATGTGGAATGTATGAATTATATAGCCCTGGCCTATAAAGCTAAGGGCAATCCTGCTAAAGCCCTTGAATATTATGAATTGTACAGTGCAGCCAAGGACTCTCTGAACAAGGAAAATATGAACCGCAGTTATGCGGATATGGAGGTCCGTTACCAAACCAGGGAGAAAGAGCAGCAAATAACCGTATTGAACAACGATAAAAAAGTACGGGAGCTGGAATTAAAAAACGGGAAGCGGTTGCGCCTTTTATTGGTTTCGGGATTAGTAGCCCTGGGCATTATTGCCCTGCTGCTCTACAGGATCTACTTACAAAAGGAAAAGGCCAATAAAGCACTTAACGAACAAAATGAGCAATTGGATCAGTTGAATGCGCAACTGGCGAAAGCTAACGAGAACAAAGCTAAATTATTCGGTATTTTCAGTCATGACCTCAGGGCTCCGGTAAGCAAAATTGCCCAGTTTCTGCGTTTACAAAAAGAAAGCCCCGATCTTTTTAATGAGCAGGAACAGGCATCCTACAATGAAAGGTTTACCCAGACTACAGGAAACCTGCTCAATACCATGGAAGACCTGCTCTTATGGAGCAAAAGCCAGATGGAAAAATTTCAACCTGAGTTTTTCGGGATCAATATAAAAGAGCAGGCAGAAAAAGAAATCGGGATCGTTAATAACCTCATTGAAGAAAAGAACCTGGAAATCAACAATTCAATAGATCCTTCATTCCGCCCCCTGACGGATGAAAATTTTGTCCGGATCATCTTGCGCAACCTGTTGCAGAATGCAGCAAAGTACAGTATAAAAGGGGGCCTTATCTCCCTCCGTTCTTCCGGAAATAAATTATACATTACCAACAGGACGGATAAAAGTACCGATGCTGCGATTTTAAATACTTTATTGGACAAAGGGGAGATCAACAGCAACTATTCCGGCCTGGGGCTCCAGATCGCCAAGGACCTGTGCGATCGTATTGGTATAAAACTTTATTTCGAACAAACTGAAGCCGCACGGATTACCGCCATTCTGCAATGGGAAGAGGTAAGTAATCCGCCCGGGATAAATGCCGGTGCCAGGTCAGAACATCTGTCCTAACCGTTTCCTCCTGCCTGATTTTTTATTATGGCAAATTCGCCATAATAAACCGGGATTGTCAACTGATTCCCAAATACCTAAATACCCGATAGTATTCCCGGTACGAAGAGGGTCCGAATTGCAGTAAGCACTATCAAAAAATATTATGCCCTCAAAGAGAAAATATCCTTACTTTTAGTCCTAAGCAAAATCAAATATCCTTGACAGAAAGCATCATTAATCTCGATTCGGTTGACCCCATTGAATTTTTTGGCGTTAACAACAGCAAATTTGATATCCTTAAAAAGAAATTCCCGCTTTTAAAGATTTTATCGCGTGGTTCACAAATAAAACTTTCGGGGAAACCGGAAGATGTAGAAGACGCAGCGGAAAAGATCGGTCTTATCGTTAAATACCTGGAACGTAACGGGCATCTCTCCGAGCATTATTTTGCCCAGATCCTGGGTGATGTTGAAGAAGAAACTGATGACAATTCCGGCAACCAGGCGAACATACTGGACGGCAATGATATTCTTGTTTTTGGCCCCAATGGCAAAGTAGTCAGGGCTAAAACCCAGAATCAAAAGAAAATGGTTGCGGTCTCCGAAAAGAATGATATTATTTTCGCTATCGGCCCGGCCGGCACCGGTAAAACCTATACCGCGGTTGCCCTTGCCGTTCGTGCGTTAAAGAATAAGGCGATCAAGAAGATCATCCTGACCCGACCAGCAGTTGAAGCGGGAGAAAGCCTTGGTTTTCTCCCCGGCGATCTGAAGGAAAAAATTGATCCTTACCTGCGTCCCCTGTATGATGCGCTGGATGATATGATCCCCTCCGACAAGCTGAGTTATTTTATGGCGAACCGGGTTATCGAAATTGCCCCTTTGGCTTATATGCGGGGACGTACGCTCGATAATGCCTTCATTATCCTGGATGAGGCCCAAAATGCTACAGACCTGCAATTGAAGATGTTTCTCACCCGCATAGGCCCTTCCGCCAAAGCCATCATCACGGGAGACCTGACCCAGGTGGATCTACCCAAAAACCAAAAATCGGGCTTGGGTAAAGCAGTAAGAATACTGCAGAATATTAACGGAATCGCCCATATAGAACTGTCTGAAAGTGACGTGGTACGCCATCGCCTTGTCAAGCAGGTAATTATGGCCTATAATAAGGAAACTACAAGGGAAGAGTTGCTGGAACAGGAACAACTGGAAAAAAGGAGAAGCGCTTTTTCAGAAAAATAAAATATCCTAACGGACCAATGTCTTTCCTTGGTTTGTTGTAAATGCTAACCACGACAAATGACCATCCCTACGCTATACGGATGGTCATTTGTTCCTCAGAAATCATTCAGAGCTGCCGCCCTTTACCCTTCTGCCATAACAAATAGCCCCCTGCGGTAAGCAACAAGGTAGTCCAATACACAAATTCAGAAGCCCAGGCCCAGGGCAAAGAAGCCTGCATTTTTTCCACTACTATCGTAATATACACCAGGTAGAGCAGGACACAGCCTATCTCAATTCC
>CAZFKK010000140.1:0-7521 GCA_964519735.1 uncultured Taibaiella sp. | reverse complement strand
GGTGACAAACACACTTTGGCCCCATCTGTTAAGTACCTGTAGCCTGAATGTGCTTATCTTTCCTGAAAGTAATAATTGCCTGGGGAAGAAATAATCATTGACTCCATCTCCATTAGGGCTAAAAGCATTTGGAATATGGATATAACAATCCTTTTTTATTTCAATGCTTCCTGTAGCCGTGCATCCATAAGGAGTAGATAAAGTCAGGATGTATATACCCGGCCGGGTCACCACAATGCTTTCTGATGTAGCCCCGGTATTCCAGGTATAATTATATTCAGCATAAGGGCCATTTAAGTTTTGCAGTTTCAATGCAGCACCTTGCCAGCAAATAAATGCATCAGGCCCCATATCTATGTGCGGCATGGCATGAACGATCAGCGTATCCGAAAATGAGGTATCCGGACAGGAACGAAATGACGCTTCCAGCCTGACTCCGTATCGTCCTGGTTCATCCCAGGTATATACCCGGGGAAACACCTGACGTTCAAAAGTGGTTTCATTTATTGTCCATACCGCAGCAACCATACCTGGTGGGTAAGACGGATACATTATGGTATTTTCTCCAACACATAGTTCATGCCGGTCCATTGTAAAGCTCAGGTCAGGAAAAGTATCTACTATGATATCACGATATACTGTATCAAAACAGGGAACGCCATTAGCACCGATCAACCTTACGCGGTAAGTACCTGGTGTCATATAAACGTGCGTAGGATGCTGCATTCCGGACACCTGGCCATCTCCAAAATCCCAATTCCAGGTATGAAGCTGGCCTGTGGAATTATTCCGAAAACTATAGGATTGATTCTGGCAGAGGAAACTGTCCACATCAAAACCAGACCTGTAAGGCAGGTAAGGTTTGATCGTAAAATGTAAAGTAGTGTCACATCCCTGCATCGTGGCTATTTTTAGGGAGTAATTACCCAATCCCAGTTCAGCCAGTGTGTCTCCTCCTGTTTTATGCTGCACTATCCGAAGCAGGCTATCCTTTTCGTCGTACCAGTGATAGGTGTACTTGGTGGTGTCCTGTTTATCAGGTATTATATAGGCGATATCACTATTACTGTAATGGCAGCTTCTGCCTTCTGTGTTATAAAGGCCCGGCAAAGGGCCGGAAGCAAACGTCACCAGGAAGGTATCCCGGTAATAGGAACAAAGATTATGGTAACTTACTACGTAAAGTCCTGTAGAAGTAACGGTGATACTATCCGACTGCTCCCCATTACTCCATTGGTACGAGCCACCAGGGATATAAGGCATGCCTATTTTTAGGTTGTTCGCAAAACAAAGCGCCCTGACACTATGTCCAAATCCCAGGGTATCTTCCGCTATACCGGTTAAAAATGCTTCGGCAACTTCCGTCCCTAAAGAATTAAAAAAGGGCCGGATGTTTCCGTTGACCGGGTTTAGGCTAAATGCGTCAGCCTCGTAATTGCATAAAGCTCCTTCAGCGTCCGGACGGTGGATGATACTCATACCGGAGGGGCTTGTATTCAGGGTGCCATTACTAAAATATAATTTTCCATCGGGCCCTAAACGCATAGAAGAAAAACCATTGGTAATCCCTATGCGAACCCCGGAACGGAGTATGCTGTCTTTATGAGGAACGGAAAGATCATATTGAAAAATATCTGTATAAGATATATTGGCATCATAAGATACGATGGCATATAACTTCAGGCTATTGGGAGAAAAGGCGCTTCTCCAATACCGGGGTACATCATTCGAATCCGGCCAGGGAGCGAAGGGCAAAGAATTAGATACATTCCCGGTAACAGGATCAAAATCAAATAATTCCAGGCCAAAGCTTCCCCGGTAATCCACAAAGCAGGAAAAGGCTATTTTACGCCGATCCGGTGCAACGGAAAGGCTGCCAATATAGGTTTCCGATGGCACGAATGCGTTACCGGTATTGGAAAGTACTGGTGCATGCCCAACCCCATTGCAAGTAACTTCAAATGCTTTAAAAACCGAAGCATTACTGGCATGTGTCACTAACCATACATTATTACTGTCCCCCCTAACGGTTGTCATAGCCTCCAGCAGCATGCTATCGAGGAAAACACCTTTCATCGCATTTACACCACCGCGGCCTTCATCAAGAGTCATATCTATTACACTATAATACAAGTGCCCCTTATAATACTCCACTTCACTTTGTACGAGGGAAAATACGATATACAGATCAGGATTTCGGGGCCAGGGTACGATAACGGCACCTTGTAATGTACTTGTGGTAACTTTATGCGTAAGTACACCGGCACGGGTATAAGTCAAGCCAGTCAAAGAATCTCCATTAAGCATCACGCGATGCTGTCTGTTCCATACAGTGGTTCCATCCGTATAAAACAAAAGATTACCTGAAATGTCTGAAATGGCAGTAGCAGCTTCAGGAGAAGTCATGGATGAATTTATAACAGAAGTAACGCCAGCGGAAAAGGAAAGGCCATTGTTATTACCAAAGATCCAATTACTATTCCGTAGGTTATTATATTGCCCTACAGAAAAATTAGCGATCAAAGTACTTACCAATACAAATATCCATCCCCTCATATTAATTACAATAAACTTAATGCATTTTCAAATATTACTTGCTTCAGCTCCACTTAACACCAATAAATTGTGTTTTTATGATATTTCCTTAAATAACTTCAACTGTAACAAAACTATTGAATAAAATAATCTCGCTACAGTTGAAGTGCCGGAAAATCAGGGTTTACCAACTATTAGTTCTATTAAGGCAATTACGGCTTTATCAGCTTTTCCACCTTGATAAGCCTGCCTTGTTTATCCCTAAGGTGTAACAGATATACGCCCTGATTCAATCCCTTCAGCGATAAAATTTCCGAACTTACCGAGGACATTAATTGCCTGCCATCTATAGCAGTTACGATCAGATCCAGTACCACAGGGCTTTTAATCCGGATATAGTCAGCCGCCGGATTGGGATAAATACTAATTTGGTCTGCCATGAACTGCATATTTTCAATCGAAACACGTACATTGGTGACCACATATGCTTCAGAGGTATCCACACAGCCCACCCTATTAGTAACGACCACACGATATTGTGCGTTTTCTGTAACGGTATAAGCCTTGGCGGTAGCGCCTGGTATGATCGCCCCTTCTTTTAGCCACTGATAAGTTACATAATCTTCAGTAGTACTCAGAACAAACTCGTCTACTGTAATGATCGCGTCAATAAATGAATAAATCACATCTTTTGATCTGACCGCGACGGTATCATCGCAATGATTAAATGCATAAACAGTGATCGTTGCTGACGAACTTTCAGTTGCACCTGGAGGAGCAATTATAATTGAATTGGAGTCACTTTCTCCGGTCATTCCATCCGGAAGCTGCCATAGGTAATAGGAGGCAATACCCAACGCCGGTGTGGAAAATGACACCGATCCTCCGCTATTACATACCGTATCCGGACCAGAAATATCCAGGCCAATCACAGCATCTGCAGGCAACAAACAACGAATGGAAAAGCCATTTTGAGCATAACTAGATGATATAGACGAGCCATAAATTGAAGGATTAGCATAATAGGCTCCGCTTTCTGGAGTACCACTATATTGAGGAGTAGGGCTGCTCGTCCAATAGCCTCGAATAAAACCCCGCCCTTCGTTAGACAATGTACCTGCTCTTCCTGATTTATACCCATCCGCTCCTATCTTAAGGTGAGAACTAAATCCGGTTGCCAGATCGTTAATATTTTCCAGCCGCAGGATATCGGCCCATTCCGTTGAATCTCCTAAACGCCACCCGATTCCCAATGCGGCACAAGGGCTGAAACCATTTGTAGCAGAAGGAGGATTATTGGTCCAGGTATTATTTTCATCACCATTGGTCCACCAATAAGGAGGCTGACTTCCCGCCCCCCCCGAAGTGTTAGGAGAAGTAATAAAGCTATCGGCACAAAAATTTAATCCTGATGGATTATTAGCGGTCAGCGTATAAGCAGGTTTACGGGTGATCGATGCTCTTAGTTGATGACCGTCATCCCAGCGACCCCATTGAAAATAATCACCATATGCCTGCACATCGGCTAGCGAATCGGCTACTTTTGTGGCGCCAAGGTTTTGTTGTGTCCATACATTACCATCTGCCGCACGTACAGTTGTATAGGTTACTCTTTGATTCTGATAAAAAAAAGTCACAGAACCTTTATCCCCGATATTAGGACCGGGAAGACGAGTTTGTGCCTCAGCATGGGAAGAGAATAACACAGAAATTCCTGTTAGGAACAATCCGGCAAAACAGACGTTTTTTTGAACCTGATGTATCCTGCTCCTGCCGCTCATCAGTGCATCAGACATTTTTTGTAAAATGGATTGATTTTTTTTCATCTTTAACGAAATTTAAGGTTGAATAATTAGTTAGTTCTACCCGCGGGGATATTGACAAAATCCTTGCTTTGGACAACAGAAAAGCTTGCCCCTTCTTTATAAGCAACAACCAAAGTGTCCATTCTTATAAAAAAACAGAAAGATCTTTTGCAATATTAAAACATTAGCCAGCCTTAATTTAGCGTAGATTTACTCCAATTTAAAAAGGTAAATTTACTTATTTAATAAAATGCAATGTTAGTAATATTTTGCTATAAACCCCATGTACCAAAAGGAGCTTATCTACCGAAAATGCCTAAAAAGGACAATATAATGACAATAGGACACCGGGGTTCAGTATGCAAATGTTATAAAAGCTGTAAATTCACACCATTATTATTTAACGATATCATCATCTCATCGATGAAGCTCATTTTTACCTACCTTTTCTGCCTGCTGATATGCCTTGGTATAGGAAGGCATGGGGTATGGGCACAAGAACTTCCCGGTTGGCGGCTGTCTACTTCCCAACCCATAGATACATTCCTGATCCTGAAAAAGATAGAGCAGGCCGAAGTTCTTAAGGAGTCTTTACCGGATAGTGCATTCCATTTGTTGCGGGAAGTTTTTAGAGATAGCCGGAAAAAAGGATTTAAGAAGGGTATTCTGATCGCATTACTTCACCTTGGCAACCTTCAATGTAATGCCGGTTTATATGATTCCGCTTTATTCACTTATAAAAACACATTAAATTATTGTACTTCTGAAGAAGACTTTTTAAAAGCCTATACCGGGATAGCCGGAGCCTATAATTTTATGGGCCGTGGTGAAGAGGCCATGACCTACTACCTTAAGGCTATTGCCAGCTTAAAAACGCCGGTGAGTACCGAAAAACAAGCCCTGCTGGTCCCACTCTATAGCAAGTTATCTACCGTACTGCACTTCTTAAACCAGAACGATAAGGCACTTTATTATATAAATAAAGCGCTGCCCATAGCTCAATTGCAGCAAAATTATTATATGCAGAGCAAATTGTTCAACATGAAGGGTGTTTGCTATTTTTATGGCCGGCGGGATCCGGAAAAGGCGCTGAAGTACCTGGACACTGCCATCGCACTGGCCAGGCAAATTAATTCTTATGAAGCATTACATCCTGCCCTGGTGAATAAGGGAACAATATATACCCGCAATGGTCAGCCCAAAGAGGCCCTTGCCCTTCTTTCGGAAGGGAAAAAATTAAGCCGGGAATTCCCTGTCAATCTTAATGACCAGGTGGGCAATATAAGCGCCCTGGGAGAGGCTTACCTGAAATTAAAAAAATACAAAGAAGCTGAAGATATTTTTATGCAGGCCTGGACCTACGCTAACCTTTTACCCCGGGAAAAACACTTCCTTTCTTTTAAGCTTGCAGAGCTATATGCAGAGACAGGTCATTACCAAAAGGCTTTTTCGTATCAAAAAGTCTTTATGGCGCTTAGTGATACCTTTCATAACAAGCAGGTCATTACAGCCATCAGCGATATAGAAACCAGGTACCGTACTGCAGAAAAAGATATGGAGCTGATGAATAACCAGCTACTCATTAAGACCCAGCAGGAAAAACTGGCACGCAAAAACTTGTGGCTGGTCCTCAGTGCCGGTGGGGGCATCATCGGAATTCTTTTGATTACCGGATTCTTTTATCACCAGAAGCAGAAAAATAAATTGCTGATCAGCCGGCAAAAAATAGAACAACTCCATGCTAAAATAGAAGGAGAAGAAGAAGAGCGCAAACGGTTAGCCCGGGAATTGCATGACGGTATCAACAGCCAGATTGCCGGTGCAAAATCTTACCTGGTGGCCTTAGGCAATTTATTTCCTTTTCTTAAAGAGACCACCGCATTTAAGGAAACGGGAACCATACTGAACCATACGGCTTCTGATATCCGGCGGGTAGCCCACAACCTGCTGCCTACCGATCTGACCGGGCATAGTCTTGCTGAAGCGCTTCATTCATTTTGCCATAACCTGTCCTCTGGTAATAAGTTAGAGATAGAATTACATCCCTATGGTAATTTTGCTACCTCATCTCCTGCATTAGCCTTAAGTATTTACCGGATAGCACAGGAATTGCTGCATAATATTATAAAGCATGCACAGGCTACAGAAGCCATTGTCTTGTTAAATGAAAATAAGAATGAAATCAGCCTGATTGTTGAAGATAATGGTATTGGTATGGATAATAATGTAAATGCCCATAAGGGTATGGGACTGGAGAGTATCAGAAGCCGCGTAAAAGCCCATTCAGGCACCTTTCACCTCGAATCAGCACCCGGAAAAGGTACTGTAGTAAGCATTTATTTCCCAATTGGCCAGGAAGAAAAAAATATGGAAATAGATGTCCCCTCTGATATCACGTAAATTCTTTATTTTTAGCAAGAAATGAGTATCAGGATAGCAATCACGGATGATCATCCTACGGTAAGGAATGGCCTTAAGACCATGCTGCAATCTCAACCCGGGATGGAGGTAACGGCAATGTATGCCAACGGTAATGCGCTCCTGGCCGGTCTGCAAAGAGAACTACCTGACGTTTTACTTCTGGATATTCATTTACCGGATATACCAGGCAATGAGTTGGTGTCCAAAATCTCTGCGAGCTATCCCACCGTAGCCATATTAATATTAACCAGTATCGATAGCGCTTTCCTCATTAAATCATTGGTTCATGCAGGTGTTAAAGGCTACCTGCTTAAGACTTCTGACCAGGATTTACTTATCCAGGCGATTCAGGCAGTTTGCCAGGGAACCGTATTTTTGCCTCCGGATGTTCAATCTATTCTTGCAGGAAGTGCCTTAAACCTCAAATCGGGCGCCACCAGGATGTCCATGGAGCTAACCGAAAAAGAAAGAGAAATCCTATGCCTGATCTCCGAGGAGTTTACCAGCCAGGAGATCGCTGATAAAATGCACCTAAGTGTGCGCACTATTGATAATTATCGTCTGGGTTTAATGCAAAAGCTGGATGTCAAGAATCTTGCCGGGCTGGTCAAAAAAGGAATGCTCCTGGGAATCATTAAGTAATTCCCTTAACTGTGCGAAACAAAATGGGCTGCAGCACTTATTCTGAAGAAACAGAAGCCGGCCCTGCCGCTTGCCATGCAACAGGATGCTGCACTATGGGGGCAGCATTACCTATCCA
>CAZFKK010000139.1:0-7531 GCA_964519735.1 uncultured Taibaiella sp. | reverse complement strand
CTTTCTGGGCCATCATCTGGTGCCAGAAATAATTACCTACCGGAAATTTATCCAGGACCTCCTGCGACCCCGGGCCACTGTATTGGTACATCAGCACAGGATATTTTTTGGTTTCGTCAAAATCCAGGGGTTTAATCACCCAGGCATTCAATAACGCCCCTTTACCATTGGGCAAGCGGGTAAGGCTTATGGTGCTGAACGCATACTCTTCCATTTTCTTTTTCAATTCCCGGTTATCTTCCAGCACCCTGACCTTATCTCCCTTATGGTTAATTAATGTATATACCGGCACTGTATTGATCCTGGAATGCTTATCCAGGAAATATTGAAATCCGCCGCAGGCAACAATATCATGCATGCCTGCTTCCGGGGTAAGACACCGGCTTTGCTTTCCGTTCCAATCCACAACATACAGTTTCCGCTCCAGGGGCGTATGGACACCCGCTGTATAATAGATCCTTTGTTTCTGTTCATCCACCCCCAGCATCTGTGCCACATCCCAGGCGCCCCGCGTTAATTGGGTCAATTGCTTACGGGCCCAGTTCCATTGATACAAGTGATTGAAGCCATCCCTTTCCGAATTAAGGACAAGCGACTCTCCGTCGGGAAGGAAGGTCAGGTTATCATTGATCTCAATATAATATTTGCTTTCCTCCTGGTAAATCTCCCGGGAACGCCCTGTAGCCGGTTCGGCCAAAAGAAGGGCCAGCTTATTCTGAAGCCGGTTGAGCTGGTACACCCACAACCGGTTATGTACACCTGTCCAACCGATCCGGGGAATGTATTGATCTTTTTCGGTACCGATATCCACCGGGATACTCCGGGCTGTCCGTACGTCATATACATGAATACTTACTACTGAATTATCTTCGCCGGCTTTGGGGTATTTATAGGTGTATTGCCTTGGATAAGTAGAGGAGGCCTCATAAAACGGAATCGTATATTCCTTTACCTGGCGCTCATCAAAGCGATAATAAGCCAGGTATTGACCATCGGGCGACCATTGGAAAGCTTTGGTAAATTCAAATTCTTCCTCATATACCCAGTCACAATTACCGTTGATCACCTGGTTAACCACTCCATCGGTCGTCACTGCCGTAACACTGCCCGAACGCAGATCTTTAATATAAATATTGTTCTGCCGCACATAAGCTACCTTATCGCCCACGGGATTAAAGGAAGCATGCAAGACCAGGGAATCATCCAGGGGCTGAGCGCTACGGCGCTGCAGATCATATACCTGTACACGATATAATATGGACCGGCGATAAACAGGCGTAGCTTCTGCAAACAAAAGCAACTTTTGCTCATCATTACTGAAAACATAATGGTCCCTTTGGGGCCCGCTGCCCGGCTGGCTCCATATGGTCTTCAGTTTCCTGCCATTGGAAAGCTGGTAAATATTAATTTCCTGCCCTCCGGTGGGTGTTGCATCCAGTTGTGTATAACGTTTGCCGTCCTTTAATGCATTGAAACCCGGCACATTTTTCAGGGCAAATGTGCCTTTACTCCAGATATCTTCCAGGGTAATCGGCTTTAAGGTCTGGGCCCGGACAGTTCCGGTCCACAGGAACAGGCTGCAATAAGCCATCCGGAGGACCTTCCTTCCGGTAATGAGTAAGTACATAATCAAAGAATTTGCCGCTAAAATACAACAGGGCAGGCAAAGAAGTATCCCCCTAAGAAAGGGATTTAATATTCAGAAAACCAATATACGCTGAAAACCGCCTATAGAGCGGCCCGGATCAATGCTGCTCTTCCAGGGATCCCATATTAATGATGGATAATAATTGAGCAATAGCCTCCGGACGGGGCTGCAGTTGTTGCTTTTGTAAAAAAGCGATCTCCGCAGCATACTCTTCCTCCAGCAATTGCTGGATCCTTAAAGAATTGTCCGCGGGGGCTGCATGATTACCGGTAATAGAGGAAGGAGTAGAAAGTAGATGTTTGTTCATTGGAATTATCGTTGATTTACCTCTAAAAACGGGAAATATTTTCGTTTATTGTGTAAAACTTACAATAAAACAAAAATGACATCTATCCCTAATAATAAAATCCTGTAAATTTCCGTTTTGCAACCTTTTCTATTCCTGTTCAGCTTCCGGAATCGTATCTTTTATGATCAGGTAAACATCCTCTCCATCTCTCTTTTCATGGTATTTTTCGCGGGCCACCCGCTCCAGCCTGCCGGGGTTATGCTGTAATTCATGCAATTCATTATTCATGCGGCCGACTTCGGAATGCAGAAAATCGATTTTGTGCTGCACCGCTTCCAGTTCCTTCTGACGGTTATGTTGCGTAAACCAGTCATTCTGATCGAAGAACAACATCAGCAACAAAAAAGCAATTGCTGTAATGATATACTTATTGGTAACAATTTTGAGTAGCCGGGGCACAAATAAGCGCTTTCTGTAGTGACGATATAATAGCGCTGCAAAGATTACAAAAATTACCCAAAATACAGCCGTTATAATGATAACAATATCAAAATAAGGGTCCTATTTTTACTTCTTTAGTCCGCCATATATTTCTTTCCCCGATAAAATAAATTACTTTTGCAGGAATTTCTCATAAAAACAATTCATACGTCTTCCATGTTGCAGGATTATACCGCACAAAACGAAAAAGAAACCCGCGCCGGTTTCGGCGAAGGTATTCATGAACTAGGCCAGACCCACCCGGATGTTGTAGCGCTGACTGCTGACCTGGCCGGCTCTTTGAAGTTAAACGCCTTCATTAAAGATTTCCCGGAACGCTTTATTCAGTGTGGTATCGCAGAGGCCAATATGATTGGTATCGGGGCGGGACTTACGATCGGCGGTAAAATTCCGTACACCACCACCTTTGCCAATTTCTCCACCTCCCGCGTGTACGACCAGGTGCGTCAATCCGTAGCCTACAGTGGAAAAAATGTAAAGATATGTGCGTCCCATGCAGGGCTTACCCTGGGGGAAGACGGCGCTACCCACCAGGTACTGGAAGATATTGGTATGATGAAAATGCTGCCGGGCATGACCGTCATTGTTCCCTGTGATTTCAACCAGACCAAAGCGGCAACAAAAGCCATAGCAGACTACCAGGGCCCTGTTTACCTGCGCTTCGGGCGCGTGAAGTGGAAAAACTTCACCGCTGAAGATGGCAGCGATTTTGTGATCGGCAAGGCCCAGGTCATGAATGAAGGCACTGACGTTTCCATTATTGCCTGCGGACATATGGTATGGAACGCATTGGAAGCTGCCCGGACCCTGGAAGCAAAGGGCATCAACTGCGATGTAATTAATATGCACACAATCAAACCTTTAGATGAAGAAGCTATTATTGCTTCCCTGAAGAAGACCGGTTGCGTCGTTACTGCAGAAGAGCACCAGATCAATGGCGGGCTGGGAGACAGTGTGGCCAACGTGGCTGCACGCAGCTGCCCTGTACCTCATGAATATGTGGCAGTAATGGACACTTTCGGAGAAAGCGGCAAGCCCCTTGACCTGCTTCAGAAATATGGTTTGACTACAGAACACATTGTAGCTGCGGCTGTAAAGGTCATGGCAAGAAAGTAATTCTTAAACAATAAAATGACCATTTTGGAGTAGCGGGTTTTATAGCTTGCTACTCTTTTTTGTAACCCGCCGGTTATATCAGCGATAAATCAATGGCTTTCCGTACAAGCATCACCGTATTTGTAAGCTTTGCGGTTAATTCTACTGTCGTGCTGATTGCGGCCAAAGCAGCTTCCTTTTTTGCCCGAAATCCGGCCTGGGCAAAAAATCAAAAATGGTTTATGTCAGGCATTTTGGTGGCATTAGCCCTCAAAATGGCATTAACTAAGGACAAATAGGAATCTGAAATCAACACTTTCAACCTATTTCTAACACCAACAAAATGAGCGACTCAGGGATTCTAATCGGGAAAACCAAAAATCTCGCTAATTCCTGTGCCCTCAATACTGCTCCCCTTCATTAGGAAAATCGCCGGACCGCACATCCTGTATATATTGCGTTGTAGCTGTTTTGATATCCTCGTACAGATCCAGGTAACGGCGTAAAAACCGGGGAGAGAAATCTTTGGTGATCCCTAACATATCATGCATTACCAATACCTGGCCATCTACATACATTCCTGCCCCGATACCGATGACAGGAATCCTCAGGGCTTCTGTAACCTGTTTGGCTAAAGCGGCCGGCACTTTTTCCAACACCAGTGCGAAGGCGCCGGCTTTCTGAATAGCATGGGCATCTTCAATCAGCTTCTGTGCCTCTGCTTCTTCCTTAGCTCGTACAGAGTAGGTACCGAACTGATAGATAGATTGAGGGGTAAGTCCCAGGTGAGCCATTACGGGGATACCTGCTGAGACAATGCGGGTAATGGAATCACACACTTCTACCCCACCCTCCAGTTTTACCGCATGCGCACCCGATTCTTTCATGATCCGGATAGAAGAATTCAGGGCCTCTTTACTATTGCCCTGGTAAGTGCCGAAAGGCAAATCACAAATCACGAAACAACGCTCTGCAGCACGGACAACACTGGAAGCCAGGAAGATCATCTGATCCAGGGTGATGGGCAAGGTAGTTTCATGGCCTGCAATGACATTGGAGGCGGAATCCCCTACTAATAAAATATCAATACCGGCTTCATCAAATATCTTAGTAAAGGAAAAATCGTATGCCGTAAGCATCGAAATCTTTTCCTTTTGCTCCTTCATCTTCTGCAAAGTATGGGTAGTCACCCGTTTTACCGTACCATGTACTGACATATAAAATTACATTTAAGCGCGTAAAAGTACCTAAAAGCTACCAGAAATTGCCAACTTTCATTGAAATCAGGAAATTATAAAAATAAATCCTTTTGCAAGGGATTTCCCGCCACGACAGCGTAATGCTCCAGGTCAGTGATCCCCGCTTCCGCAAGCACAGCTTCATCGAGAAGCTGCCTGCCGGTATAAATAGCGGCATCCTGCTGCAGGATATGAAAAACAGCATCCGCGACGATCTCCGGCCGGCGGCTATGTCGCATCAGGGCATCTCCCCCCAGCAGGTTTTGCACTGCTGCTGTAGCGATCGTTGTTACGGGCCATAAGGAATTGGCGGCAATACCCGCTTCCCTGAATTCCTCAGCCCAGCCCATAGCCAGCATGGTCATATTATATTTACTCAGCGTATAGGCTACATGCCCGCTCAGCCAATGCGGGCTTAGATCAACAGGCGGAGAAAGGGTCAGTATATGAGGATTAACCCCTTTTGCCAGGTAAGGCAAACAATGTTTCGTCACCAGGAAGGTGCCCCTTACATTGATCTGGTGCATTAAATCAAAACGCTTGCTTTCTGTCGCAGCCGTTCCGGTAAGGGCTATAGCCGAAGCATTGTTGATCACGCCATCAATGCCGCCAAATCGTGCTACAGCCAGCCGGACGGCTTCTATGATCATCGCTTCATCCCGGATATCACAGGGCACTGCAAGGGCTTCCCCCCCGGCTGCCTCTATCTCTGCCGCTGCAGAAAATACCGTGCCACTTAATTTAGGATTTTCGGTGACCGATTTGGCCGCAATGACAATATTCGCACCGGCTTGGGCCAGTTTCAAAGCAATGGCTTTACCGATCCCTCTGCTCGCACCGGTAATGAAGAAAGTTTTATGCTGAAACATAAGTAAAATTTAAATAAAAATATAAGGGCACCTGCAACAACAGGAGGTCATTTGTAATAAAACTTATGCTCTTATCCAGGTCGTGGTTCTGCCTAATAAGGAGACACCAACATAACCCCTGATCAACAAAGTCCGCTCATCCCTGACAGTGATCTTACAACTATAAGTCTTGCCGGTATTCGGATCATAAATAGTTCCTTCTTCATAAACCTTATCCTCCACTTTCTTAAATCCTTTTAATACGATAAGGCCGATAATAGGCTGGGAACGCAGCGCCTCTTTAGGATTATACGCATCCCGTTTGGGTCTCCCATTGCGATCCGGTTCCCGGAGCCAGATTACCTTTCCGTAGTACTTACCATCCTTAGCCTTGAATATTTCTATTTTACCGGCCTTATCCTCATCCAGCCATTTCCCGGAGATGTCTTCATTTGAAGCAAAAGAGGGCAACACGAAAGACAAGACGACAAAAACGGTGGAAAGCATTACCATTACAGCTTTTCGAAACATAACAGGAAAAATTTTGACAGGGCAAAAATATTGCAAATATACAGAGCTACCGCTATGAACCTTCGTAAATAATATACAATATCAGGCCTTTACCCTGGCTAAAAGAGTGAAAGAAGCAGGGATTATAGTCCTATCTATCCAAAGGCTCATCCATCATTCCCGATTCCAGGGCCTTCCTGATCAGTTCTGCCAGGTTGCTGACCTCCAATTTCAAAAACAGGTTGGAACGGTAATATTCCACAGTCCTTTGCCCCAGGAACAGTTTTTCGGCTATTTTCTGCAATGTGTAGCCTTGTACGGTAAGTTGAAGCACCTCTTTTTCCTTTTGGGTAAGAGAAGGCCTCAGGGTATCCCTGCTTTTCATCTTTTGGGCAAAGGCCTCCATTTTGGCCTTAAGTTCTCTTGCCATATACTTCTCTCCCTTATATACCGCCTCTACGGCGCTGATGATACTATTGCCATCCGCATTCTTTAACAGGTAGCCCAATACACCATCTTTGACCATATTGTAGATATAAAAAGAGCTATCGAGATTAGTCAACGCTATGATACGCAGGCCGGGATATTTTTTCAGTATTATGGAAGCCAGCTTATCTCCCGTTTTATCCGGCAGGTGGATGTCTAACAACAATACATCCGGCTGCTGTTTCCGTAATCCATCCAATAACTCTTTGCCATTGGTATATACCCCCGTCAAAACTATATGCGGATGTACGGCAAACATGTTTTGCAACCCGGTAATGATCATGGGATGATCATCGGTGATGGCTACTTTTATTTTATCTGCTGGTATCATGGATTACTACAGGTTTAAGTATGACTGATCTTCTTATAGGCGACGTACCGCAAAAAGGCTTGACCAGGCACAATATGAAAACATTTTTACAATCAAAACAAGATAATATACCCTATCCACGGGCGACATTATCCGATAATTTATCCAATACAACATGGACAATATAACGATATGTCCCTTCATTACCGGCCCCGTTACGATTGCCCGTCCCTCACACCGGGCAGCTCTATTTCTATAAACACGGTTGTGCCCATCCCGGGCGCTGATTCAATGGATATATACCCGTTCAGCATATTCACCCTGTCCCTGATATTTTTCAACCCCATCCCGCTGTGGTAGGCAGCAGTATCATAGCCTATGCCATTATCCTCTACCGACAGGTAAAGTTTGCCGGAGGAGGCGTCATTTCTTATCTGAACCGATAGCAGGGAACCGCCGGAATGCTTGACCGCGTTTTGGATCAGTTCCTGGGCGATACGGTATAAAGGTAAGGCTATTTGCTTATCTATCCCGGTAATATCCCCGTGGGCCTGCACATCTGTGGCTATCTTCCCGGAGATATTGATCTGCTCGCAGTAAACCAGC
>CAZFKK010000138.1:3411-7611 GCA_964519735.1 uncultured Taibaiella sp. | reverse complement strand
GCACAGCACCATCGCCTCATTGGCCCTGGTACTTATAAAAAAGCAAGAACCAGACAAAGCATTGCAACTCCTGCACAAAAGCAAAAAATATATACAGGAAGAAAACGAAAAACGTACCGCTGCCGGGTTCGCCATAAAACAGAGAATGTATAGCCCGTTTCTTGAGGCGTATGCATATTATGAGAAGAAAGAATATCATCGGGTGGAACCCCTATTATTGCCCTTACTCCGGATGAGCGAAAACTACCTGTTAAGCCGGGACCTTTTAAATGTGAGGGAACTTTTATCTGAATTCTATTTTACAACCGGCCAATATCAGAAAGCCTATCAGCAAAAGGCAGCGTACAATGCCCTGTACAGGAACGACGCCACAATAGCTTTGAAAAGTGATTTGATTGATTTTTACTACCAAATGAAGGAAGATAGGGAACTAAAAGAAAAACAAGCGCAGATCAGGTTGCAACAGGAAAAAATACAACAGAAGACACAGATTATGATCGGCTCTTTTGGAGCTCTTGTGCTATTGTCTTTATCCTTGCTGGGCCTGTACCGCAACCACAGGAACAACAGCAAACTGGAACTTACCTCCCTGGCCAATGCCCGGCAGCGACAGCAAATAGACCGCTTGCAGGCCCGGCTACAGGGTGAAGAACAGGAACGGGGACGTATTGCCCATGACTTGCATGATGGCATTGTGAGTCAGTTGCTTTCCTTAAAGTTAAAGGTGAATGCCATGCAGACCGAAAGGGGCAAATTGCTGCGGGAAAAGGAACTTGATAAGCTTATAGGGCAACTGGAAGAAGCTACCGGGGATTTGAAGCTTACGGCATACAACCTGATGCCAAAGATGCTGCTGCAGAAAGGGCTGGTATTGTCTGTGGCTACCTTATGCGAACAAATGAACCAAGATGTGCCGATCCAGGTTCATTTCCAGGTAAATGGACAATTGCCCCGGCTTAACCAGGAAGCCGAACTGGCTATCTACCGGATGATTCAGGAATTGCTGCAAAATGCCCTAAAACATGCGGCTGCAACTGAAATCATGATTCAAATCGGGTATATGCAAGAATTGCTAAGCGTGACCGTAGAGGATAATGGTAAAGGAATGCCTGCTACAGCTACCTTGCCCGATAATGAAGGTACGGGACTGCGCAATATACGCAGGCGGATACAATTGTTGAAAGGACACCTGGATATCCAAAGTAGGCCAGGCAAGCATACTACGGTGTACATGGAATTTCCTTTGAACGCGTTAGTATAAGCGGGGTATCTATGCTTACCGGCCGGAGCCAGGTTTATAGGCTGCTTTTCAAATGCGTTTTGAATTCTTCCGCTCTGTGAAGCGTAAAAAATGAGTATCTTCAACGATAGATTTTTGGGAATGATAATGTTGCGAAAATACCTGTTACGTTGTTGGTTGATGGGAGGGGGGGCTTTAGTCACCTATTCCGGATCCGCACAGCTCTATGTGCCGGAAACAAAGGCTGCTGCAAAAGATGTGCATACACCCACAGCGCAAAAAGCAGGTTACCTGGCGCAAGCGCCGCGGCTGGCACCAGGCAATAAGGAGGATCGCGCTATCTTTTCATTGACCGGGACGCTCCTGTCCGGCGAACAATCCTTGAGCAAAAAGGAGATCAACGATCTGCTTCGGCAACTTGTCCTGCTCAGCAGGTATAGGTACCCATTGGATGAGGAGCAACTCCGGGTATTGGAAAAAGTGGCTGATAACAGTCAGGTAGAAGACAGCAAAAGTGTGCACTTACCTGAACTCTATTATGAAATAGCCAAGCAGGCATTGCAGCATAACGAGAATTTAAAAGCGTTGATTGCTTTTGAACAAGCGCTGAAACTATTACAGGGAAGAGAGGAGCCTGAACTCCGGATACTCCGTGGTGCCGTCTACAACAAGATTAGCCAGGTTTGGGGAAACCTGAATGAAACGAACAAGGCTTCTGTCGCGTTAGCAAAAGCAGAGCAGATAGCTAGACGGGAAAAGGAGAACCACCTGGTGATGGAGGTGTACCATACCAAGGGCAATGGTTTTATCAACAGTGCCAATGAGGACTCGGCCTACTTTTATCTCATGGCAGCCTATCGGCTAAGCAAGCAGTATTCATGGGAACATCACCTGGCTTGTGGTGCCACAGAGCATAGCAGTGCTTCACTGGCACTGGTGCTTCTTCACCAACGCAAGACTGCTGAAGCTTTATCCTTAGTAGACGAAGAAATAGCGGCAAATACCCGGATGCGGCAGGAGTTGAGGTCCGGGGACTTCTTTGTACACCGTGCCGCAGGCAATGAAGGCTTTCTTCTGTACTTAAAGGGTTATGCTTTTTTCGAAAGGAAGGATTATCCTCAGGCTGAGAAAATGCTCCATGCTGCATGGGATGCGATCAGGCAGGTTAAGGACGAAGGCACCGAGATTGCGGTTCTGAAATTACTGACCGATTTATATGACTCCACTGGTCAATATAAGCAGGCTTTTGTGTATGAAGAGCGTTTGGCGGAAGTGTATAGAGGCGATCATCGTAATGATGCCAAGAGGGAGATCGTTAACTTTTACTATAACCTGAAAAAGGAAAAAGCAGTTGCAGGAAAAAGAGATATCCTTATCCGCCAAAAGGCAGCAATAAAGGAAAAGAACCTGCTCATAGCAGGTGCAACCACGGGGGCTTTGCTGTTGATCATCAGCATCGTGGCTTTGTATAAACATCGTAGGAGCAAGAGGAAATTACGGTCGGCATCGCTGGCTCACCTGGAGCAAGAGCGGGAAATTGTCCAGCTGGAGTCAAAAATAGAGGGGGAGCAAAAAGAGCGGCAACACATCGCCAACGAACTCCATGATAGTATCGTCAGCCAGCTACTTGCCTTGAAATTGAACATGGAAACCATCCGGGACGAAGGTACAGAGGCCGATTTGTCGCCTTACGAATTAAACGAGGTGGCGCTCCGGCTCAATGACGTGACGGAAGATCTCCGCAGAACGGCCCATCACCTCATGCCTGATCTGTTAATGCAAAAAGGCCTGGTGCTCTCCGTGGCTTCTCTCTGCGAAAAAAACAGTATTGCAACCAACAAATCCATTGATTTTCAGCACTACGGTTCGCTTCCGAAGCTGGCCCGGGAAATCCAACTTACACTATTCCGCATGATCCAGGAATTAATGCACAACGCGCTCAAATACACGGACCTGAGCCAATTGCTGGTACAGATCAGTTATTTGGACGACTGGTTGAGCATTACAATAGAACATGATGGCGCTGCGGACAGCAGGTCAACAGGCGAGGAGCTGAATAGCACCGTTATGCAGCTACAAGACAAGATACAATTACTGAAAGGGGAGATAGATATCCAGCAAAAGGAGGGTAAAAATACTACTGTGTATCTGGAATTTCCCCTTAATGCATTAATTTAGCAAGGTGATAGTAAAAATCAGGCCATCGAAAGCGTATGATTAAAGTAGTTATTGTTGATGACCACCGTATGGTGATAGAGGGTCTTGAGCGGGTATTACTTACCCTGCCGGATATAGAAATCATAGGAACATACACCAGGGCGCAGGATTTGTTAGAAAGCTTAAGCCATGCAACGCCGGATGTTCTTTTACTAGACGTCCAGCTTCCGGACCAACCAGGTGAGGAGCTGGCCAAATTACTGGCCAAAGAATACCCTCAAATTCGAATACTGGTACTCAGCGGTGTGGAATCTAATTATTACATCCAGGAAATGATTCAGAATGGCTGCTATGGCTATATCTTCAAAAGTACGACTGACCGCGAGTTATTGCATAAGGCGATACTTACGGTGGAGCGGGAAGAGCTGTTCCTGGATCCTTCCATTCGCTCAGATATGCTTCAAAATATCTTGCGCAACAAAAGGAAAAAAGGGAATATAAAACCTAAATTAACCGGCAGAGAAAAGGAGGTATTGGAGCTCATCGTTAAAGAATACAACAATCAAAAAATTGCACAAAAACTTTGTGTGAGCCTCCGCACCGTCGAAAATCACCGTTATCATCTTTTTCAAAAACTGGATGTGAATAACGTCGTGAGCCTGGTAAAGGTGGCGCTGCAGCTGGGCTTATGCGACTAATGCAGGGCCAATTCGTTTTTAGATTAAGCCATTGGAACACGGCAACTACGGTTTCTCTAATATTTCCTTTGCAATACATCCACATCCCGGCAAAGGAAATATTAG
>CAZFKK010000138.1:505-3401 GCA_964519735.1 uncultured Taibaiella sp. | reverse complement strand
GTCTCATCAGATTTTCCAAATTTAACTATTGTGACGCTAATTTTTCTTCGACCAGGTTTCTCCTCGGCGCACAAAAGCGGTTTCATGCTTGATTTCCGTCATGATGAAGGAGCTGCGTACCGTGGCAATATTTGGCAACTTGGCCAGCTTGTTGACGATAAAGTTCTGGTATTCATCCATATCCTTTACGGCCACTTTCAGCAGGTAGTCATCAATCCCGGTCATATGGTAACATTCCATGACTTCATCCAGGGTCACGATTTCTCTTTCGAACTGTAGCAGTACATCATGTTCATGCTGCTTGAGCTGCACGGAGGTAAATACGGTCAGCGACTTATTGATCTTGCGCTTGTCCAGCAGGGCTACGTATTGTTTAATATAGCCCTGTTGTTCCAATCTCTTAATACGCTCGTACACGGGCGTGCTGGTCATGCCCACTTTATCTGCTATTTCTTTGTTGGTGAGCTTGGCATCATGCTGCAGCAAGCTCAATATTTTCCAATCAATATCATCCAGGGTAATGTTCATGTAAGGATATTTTTCTAAATGTGGTGCTCTGTAGGCACAAAAATAGCATAATATACTATCGGATGTGCCATTAACAGAATTATTTGCTGTAAAAGGCAAAAGGTGCAGATAAGATGTCTTTTTGCCCCATCTTTGTAAGACTAAATGATGCTACTATGACTGATGATAAAAATTATGCGCCGGAGAGTCTCATGATGAGTTATGGTTACAAACCGGAGTTAAGCGAAGGGGCCATTAAGTGCCCCATTTTCCAGACTTCCACCTTTGTGTTTAAAAATGCCGAAGAAGGCAAAGCCTTCTTTGAGCTGGCTTACGGCATACGGGAAAAAGAAGATCACGAAGAAATAGGCCTGATCTACAGCCGGATCAATAACCCCGACCTCGAGATATTAGAGAACCGCCTCACGCTATGGGATGGTGCCGAAGATGCTGCTGTGTTCGAAAGTGGCATGAGTGCGATATCTACCGTTTTGATGGAATTCCTGCATCCCGGGGACGTATTGCTGTACAGCAGTCCCTTGTATGGGGGTACCCACCACTTTATGCACCATGTGTTGACCAAATTCGGCATTCGTGTTATAGGATTCAATGCCACGGATACCCGGGAGGATATTGAAGCCCTGTTGGCAAAAGAGAATGTGGGAGATAAGCTGGCGATGGTCTACATAGAAACACCTGCGAACCCAACCAACGACTTGATCGATATCATCATGTGCGCCGATATGGCCAAAAAGTACAGCAAAGAAGGCAAGCAGGTGTTGCTGGCAGTAGATAATACGTACATGGGCCCCTTATGGCAGCATCCGATAAAGTTAGGTGCTGATATTGTGCTCTACTCTGCCACCAAGTACATTGGCGGCCATAGCGATGTGATCGCGGGTGCTGTATTGGGCAACAAGGAAATCATCAAAAGGGTGAAGACCCTCCGCACCTTCCTGGGCAATATGTGCAGCCCGCATACCGGTTGGTTGCTGCTACGCAGCCTCGAAACCCTGAAAGTGCGCATGCAGCAGCAGGCGTATAATGCCCGCCAGGTGGCCGAATGGTTGCAGCAGCAGCCCGAAGTATCAAAAGTGTACTACCTGGGCTTTGTCAAAGAAGGTACGCCTGCCTACGATACGTTTCATCGTCAATGCCTGGATAGTGGCGCCATGGTCAGTTTTGATATCATAGGCGGAGAAGCCAAAGCATTCTCCTTCCTGAACAAACTAAAGCTCATAAAGCTGGCGGTAAGCCTGGGCAGCACGGAAAGCCTGGCAGAACACCCCGCTACGATGACCCACGTAGATATACCCGACGAGGACAAGATAAGACTGAATATCACGGAAAACCTGGTGCGTTTATCTATAGGCATAGAATACTACGAGGATATAATACATGATATCCGGCAGGCATTGCGGTAGGAGGAATATCAAAGTGTAAAACAACCATTGTTAAGGGGCTGCGGCTTTATTTATTTTGTATCCAAAGAGGTTCTTGATGGGTGTTGGCCACGGCAATGAAGAGGATTTCCTTTTCTTCTTCAAAAATCTTGTAATGTACTAGAAAGGGAAATTTTTTGGGAACGCCACATCTGACATCCAGGTGTCGTGTAGAAAAGGTGTAAGGGTATTTCTTAATAATGTCTATTGTTCTTTCTATATGCTCCAAAAAGTCTTCTGCAGCCTGGGAGGCATCCTGTCCCATATAATAATCGTAACCATTTTGCAGGTCGTCTACGATACGGACAGCATACCGGAACGTAAAACTCATTTTTTTAGCTGTTGTAATTTAAATTGAAAAGCTTCTTCAGATAGCGCCATATCCGGATTTTGTTTTATTTCTTCTAATCGTCCCATTACCAATTTCTTATGCCATTCCGGAACTTGTTCTGTGACATCTTCCTCTACTGTAAGTACAACTGATTTACCTTTGAAAGCTGTTTTAATAGCTTCCAAAACATCGGTTGTGATCTCAGCCGTAGATTTGAAATGATAAGTAGTATACATGTTGCTTAATTCTATTTAAGAGTAGCATAAACAATGCTTTTACAAAAATAAGGTATTTAAACGCTGTTTCAAAATCAAAAATGATCTGTCATTTAAGTGTAAATGAGTAAGAGCAGCAGCTTAGGCAGGCACAAGCCGAAATACGCTGGAAAGTTTAGGCTTTACTGTCTTAATTTATAGCCAGCTCCTTTAAGTTACGTTGCTTGAATTCACTATGAAGCCCGCCTATGATAAATTGAAGGGTGATGGGATTGCCTGTAAAGTCAATAACCTTATTTAAGATATAATTTGAAATATTATATTTTGTCCTTAAATCAAGAGTTTAAGTCAATTGCCTGGGTTTAGACATTGGATATCCTCTGTTCATAGTGTCTTTAAAT
>CAZFKK010000138.1:0-495 GCA_964519735.1 uncultured Taibaiella sp. | reverse complement strand
TTTAAATTCACTTGTGCTTAAGCCTTAACAAGACCCATTTGTATCGCTATTTTTAGGAGGCTGATGACGTTCTTGGCTTCCAGTTTTTGTTGGAGGTTAAAATAGTGATTTTGTACGGTTCGTAGGCTGAGGAATAACTTATCTGCTATTTCCCGGTTGCTGTATTCTTCAGCGATCAGCTGCAGGATCTCTTTTTCCCTGGTGGAGAGTTGGGCCGTTTTGGGAGTAGCGGCTTTTTGGAACTGCAGCATATTGTTCATCATTTGTTCTTTAAGCTGCGGTTCAATAAAGGTGCTGCCTTGATGCACTTCCCGTATAGCATGAAGCAGGGTATCCTGATCCGTGTTTTTAAGCAGATAGCCCTTGCAGCCTACGCGCATCATTGCCTTCACATGGCTGGGCGCATCAAGGCTGGTGATGACAATAATATGTACCTTAGGGTAATGCTGCACAATTGTAGCAGCAAGCTCTGAGCCTTTAGAATCCGGCAATTGA
>CAZFKK010000137.1:0-7643 GCA_964519735.1 uncultured Taibaiella sp. | reverse complement strand
GTAGGGAATACAATATCAGTATTGATGATCTCCCTTAATTCGGGCAATTGTTGTACAGAATTAATACCCAGGTAATCCATGAAATTTTTAGCTGTAGCATACAATAAGGGTTTTCCAACTGCATCTTCATTTCTGCCTGCTATTAATATTAATTCCTTCTCCAATAATTTCTGTATGGAATAATCAGAACTTACTCCCCGGATATATTCAATTTCTGATTTGGTTATAGGCTGCTTATAAGAGATAATGGCTAAAGTCTCCATAGCTGCAGTAGACAGCTTTTTAACGTATTTATCACCGTTGAGTTGTAACACCGTCTGGTGATATTTCTTTTTAGTCAGGAATTGAAAGCCTCCACCAGTCTCTTTCAGCTCAAAAGGGTAATGCTCTGTATCATATTTTTCCTGAATAGCCTGAAGGCATATAGCTACCTTATCCGTTTCTAATTCTGTTTCCAGGATATTACCCAGCAATTCTATCATTTCCATTTGTGGCAGCGGCCGCTCGCTGGCAAATATCAGTGCTTCTACGTGCGGCATTAATTGTTCTATTTCCATCTTTTCAGATTGTTTTCAAGTTCGAAAATAACGTGATCTAGGCACTTTCTCTTTTAAAGAAATACACAACTGTGGACAAGTCGGATGCTTTAAAAGAAAATACTCCATTCATAGGGAATACTCTTGCTTCTGCAGCAACTTCAATAGTTATTCTATATATTATTAATATTTTGATAATGCAAATAAAGTTTAAATATGTTTATCTTTAAATAAATTTTTATCACCTCAAATCTTTAATGTATATGCAATGGAGGACATTTAAAGGAGAGCCTATTAAACTGCCGATTAAAGCAGCAGTAGAGCAGGCCATTCTCAGGGAAACCCAGGCAGGTTACAAGCTTAAGGTATGCATCGGTACTGATTCACAGGTTCATGGCGCCACAACGGAATTTGCAACGGTAATTGTATTTCTTAGGGAGCAGCATGGCGGTTTTATGTACATTCATAATGATCGTACCGATTTCACGTATTCCCTGAAAGAACGTATGCTCGTTGAGGTAGCCATGAGCATTGAGATCGCTTATGAATTATGCGAATTGTTTAACCGGTACGATGTAGATATGGAGGTGCACGCGGACATAAATACTAATCCCCACTTTAAGAGCAATGTGGCTTTAAGAGAAGCTATGGGATATATCCTGGGCATGGGGTTTGCTTTTAAAGCCAAACCGGAAGCTTTTGCCAGCAGTTGCTGCGCCGATAAAGTGGTCAATTAAGAGGTTCGCCACTTTATCGGCGTAGCCAATAGGTTTTTGCCAAATTTTTTAGGCCAATTACCTACACTAAAAAACAGTATAAACTTTGGTAAGCTTATACTGGATTGAATTTATTGTCTTTAAAGGAAAGGTGTATAGGAGCTTCTCGTTGTTAATCTTCGTCTGAAGATTCGGTAGTAGCTCCCGTAGCATTCTCCTTTACAGTAATCATAAACTCTTTAGCCGGTTTAAATGCCGGGATAAAATGCTCTGGAATTTCTACTGCAATATTCTTTTTAATATTGCGACCGATCTTTGCTGCGCGTTTTTTTACAATAAATGAACCAAATCCTCTAATGTAAACAGCTTCGCCTTCGGTAAGAGTAGACTTTACCTCTTTAAAGAAGGTTTCCAAAGTAACTAATACGTCGACTTTCGGAATGCCTGTTTTATCAGCTATTCGGGCGACCATATCTGCCTTTCTCATAGAATACTCAGATTTTAATTTTATATGATTGGATAAAATGTTTAAAGATATAAGCGTCTATTACCATCAATTCCTATCCTTTTTCAGATAGAAAAGATAGTTATCTATCAAAAATACGTTAGTTTTAGAGTAAATATTATTATGGTTATGTAAATTTTTGTTAAGTAGCATATTGTATAGCAAATTTTTAAAAAGGTTAAGGTCTTATTTTTATTAATTAAGTCTGTTATGATGTATATTTTATAGTGTAACTAGTTGTAAATCTATTTTATGTCATTTTTTTTGTGACAGTAACAGGTTTAATGCTCTCTGAAGTAATTTTGCAGGGTTTCTCTGGCAGCTTTGGAAGCGGAGAAAATTACCCCACGTGGTATTAAACTCTGAACCAGAGAGATTATTCCTTATTTTTGCCTCCGAATTTAAAGATTGTCGTGTTGCTGTATGCAGTCTTTAAAATATTGCTCACAGCGTCACTGAAGTACACAGAGTTCAATACTTTTGACTTTGTGTCTTGCTGAGCAATCATAAAATCCATTGTATTGTATAAATAATTAAATATAAATTGTATGCCTGGATTTGAATTATTTGATGATGAAGAGCGTAAGGAGATTAATGACGTGATGGACACAGGCATCCTCATGCGTTATGGCTTTGAGGAACAACGTAAAGGCCTCTGGAAGGCTAAAGAGTTGGAGCAGGCTTTATGCGCGAAGTTAAAGGTGCCTTATGCGCAACTTACTTCCAGCGGCACTTCAGCTTTGACGACGGTAATGGCCGGCTTGGGAATAGGAGCAGGGGATGAGGTAATTATGCCTACGTTCACCTTTGTAGCTAGCTTTGAATCGGTTTTTTCAGTCGGAGCGACTCCTGTACTGGTGGATATAGATGATACCCTGACCCTTGATCCTATAGCAGTTGAAGCAGCCATAACCCCCAGGACCAAGGCCGTCATGCCGGTTCATATGTGTGGGGCCATGGCAGATCTTGATGCATTGAAGGCCATTTGTGAGCAGCATCAGCTAATTCTCCTGGAGGACGCCTGCCAGGCTTTCGGTGGCTCTTATAAAGGCAGGGCATTAGGCACCATCGGACAGGCTGGTGTTTTCTCCTTTGATTTTGTGAAGACCATTACCTGTGGGGAAGGTGGAGGCATCGTTACCCATGACCCTGATCTTCACCGGCGTTGTGATGCCTATAGTGATCATGGGCATGATCATTTGGGCGTGGATCGTGGAGCAGATCTTCATCCTTTTATAGGGTATAATTATCGCATCTCGGAATTGCATGCTGCAGTGGGGCTGGCCCAGCTCCGGAAACTGGATCAATTCCTGACCATTCAGCGCAGCACAAAAAAGATATTTAAAGATGCTTTACGGACGATCCCTGAAGTGACTTTCAGGCGATTGCCGGATGAGGACGGAGATACAGGTACCTTCCTTGGCTTTTTTCTGCCTGATGAAGATAAAGCCCGGAAGGTGACTGCTGCTATGAAAGCTGCAGGACTGGCCACATTTTATTATTATGACAATAACTGGCATTATATCCGGAAATGGGATCATTTTAAACAGCTCCGTGTGCTGAACCGTTTTTCAAAGGAGTTGGAACAAGCTATGGAACGTTATACCACCCAACAGTTTCCTGCTTCCGATGCCTTGATCAAGCGCTGCATCTGCACGCCGATAAACCTTTCCTGGAGTGATGAATTGATCCGGGAAAAAGCGGATCTGTTGGTGAATGCGGTAAAGAAAGGATTGGAATAGATCCGGGGTATTTGTAAAGGGTAAGGTTTTGCTTCACAGATGGAAGCGTTCAATGTTCAAACTTTCACAATTCCTTCATGGCGCTAATATTAAAAAAAAGTCTCGGTCAGCATTTTCTGCATGACGAAAATATGTGCCGGAAAATTGTAGATCAGGTGCCCCGTACTCCGGGATTACAATTACTGGAGATAGGGCCTGGTGGCGGAGCCTTAACGAAGTACCTTCTGACCTGGATGGATACGATATATAAGGCTATAGAAATTGATGAAGAAAAAGTGGCTTACCTGTATAAGACCTATCCGGAAATTGAAGGAAAGCTGATTGCCGAAGATTTTCTCCGGACACCGGTTCCTTTTGCGGGATCATTTACTATAATCGGTAATTTCCCTTATAATATTTCCTCCCAGATCCTGTTTAAAGTATTGGATTGGGAAGAGCAGGTTGATGCAGTGGTAGGCATGTTTCAAAAAGAAGTAGCTCAACGGGTAGCCGCCCGGGAAGGAAGTAAGACTTATGGGATACTCAGTGTGCTGATCAAAGCATTTTTTGAAGTGGAATATTTGTTTGATGTACCTCCGGGATGTTTTACTCCGGCGCCTAAAGTCATGTCGGGCATTTTGAGGTTAAAGAATACAGGCAATCCTTATGGGATCGGAGATCGGAAGACATTTACCAGGATCGTTAAAGCCGCGTTCAACCAGAGAAGAAAAATGTTGCGTAATGGCCTGAAGGGTATATTCGACGCAACGGTATTGGCAGAAGATATTTTCAGTAAGCGTGCAGAGCAGCTTTCGGTAGCTGATTTTGTGCATTTGTATCAACGGTATCAACAAATAAATGGTGAATAGAAAAGTATTGATTGCAGCACCGGTACATGAGGTATTGTTGCAACAACTGGTTTTATGGGGATATGAGTATGAGCTCCATGATCATCTTAACCAGGAACAGGCTTTGGCATTGGTGCACGGTTATGAAGGTATCGTTACTTCGACCCGGCTGCAATTGGATAAGGCCTTCTTAGATAAAGCAGTCAATTTAAAATGGATAGGCCGTATGGGATCCGGTATGGAGCTCATTGACACTGCCTATGCAGACTTAAAAGGTATTCATTACTTCAGTAGCCCTGAGGGTAATGCCAATGCCGTAGCAGAACAGGCTTTGGGTATGTTGTTGAACCTGCAGCATAGAATCGGTACCGGACACCGGGAGTTACAGCAAGGGATCTGGCAACGTGAGGAGAACAGGGGCTTTGAAATAGAAGGGCTTACTGCAGGCATTATTGGCTATGGCCATAATGGAAGCGCTTTTGCGCGGAAGTTGAAATTAATGGAGGTGCAGGTGCTGGCTTATGATAAATACAGGACAGGCTATGAAGAACCGGGCATTACAGAATGCGCAGATCTGGAACGTATCTATGCCGAAGCTGATATTCTGAGTTTTCATGTGCCGCTGACGGAAGAAACGCGTCATTATTTTAATGAAGAATGGCTCCATAAGATGCGTAAGAATTTCGTATTGCTTAACCTGTCCAGGGGGGCGGTTGTCCGGCTCGCTGCTGTTGTACAGGGATTCAAAGAGGGGCGTATCAAAGCTGCAGGCCTGGATGTATGGGAACAGGAGCCTTTAGCAAGGATGAACGCTTCTGTTAAAGCGTCTTTCGACTATTTGATCGGGTTGCCTCATTTTATCGGTACGCCCCATATCGGAGGTTATACCGTGGAGGCATTGTATAAAATGAGTAAAGCGCTGGTCTTGAAATTAAGCCCCCTGCACACTATTTCCTAGCCAGGTGCCTGGCTTCAATTTAAGGTCCGAATTTTCATCCTGTTCCTGAACTTTATAAATTAAATCCTGTACCTGATTTTGCGAAACCTGTTATTATTATTCAAGCCCTTATTGTATCCCTTCTCCCTTTTGTACGGGATCATCATCTGGTTGCGTAATCGTTTATACGATAGCGGCTTCATTTCTTCCGTGCAGTTTAGTACCCCTGTGATCTCTGTAGGCAATCTATCCACAGGAGGGACGGGTAAAACCCCTCATATCGAATACCTGGTCCGTTTGCTTCATTATGAATACCAGGTAGCTACCATGAGCCGGGGCTATAAGCGCAGCACCAGGGGCTTTCTTCTGGCTTCGGACCAGACTGATGCTGTTGCCCTGGGAGATGAACCCCTGCAGTTTTTTAAAAAATTCCCGGATACGGTGGTCTGTGTCTGTGAAGACCGGATGACGGGTATTCCCCGTCTTTTGGGCGAGCGCCCGGATGTCGATCTCATCTTGTTAGATGATGCTTACCAGCATCGTTCCGTACAGCCCGGGCTGAATATTTTGATTACGGATTATTCCCGGCCTTTTTACCGCGATTTCATTTTGCCTTTTGGTAGTTTAAGAGAAGGGCGCAAGGCATACAAACGGGCAGATATTATTATAATCTCCAAATGCCCTCCGGATCTGGGTGATACGGAGCAGCAGCAAATGATAAAGGCGATACGCCCCCTGCCCGGACAAAAGATTTTTTTTACCGGCATCCGGTACGGCCAGCCCTATCCGTTAGGGCCGGCAGGAATCCCGGTGATGAACTCCGGGGCTCATGTGATCTTAGTCTGTGGTATCGCGCGGCCGGAACCTTTGTTGAAGCAGTTGCAACAGCAGGTGGCAGCCGTCCATTTATTGCGTTACCCCGACCATCATTATTTTACCGATGCCGACCTTGATGAGATCCTGCAAACCTACCGGAACTGGGATGTAGCCAACAAGATCATTGTCACCACGGAAAAAGATGCCATGCGCCTGCTGGCTTTCCAGGAAGTATTCAGCAGGGAAGCCTTACCGGTAGTCGTGATCCCCATTGAAGTTTTTTTTCTTAACTCAGGCCCTGAGTTTGATCATAGCGTCCGGGAGTATATTGAAAACGAGCGTACGGAGCTTTACTGATGGATTTTCCGTCCGTCGAAGGGTTTTCCGTGCGCACGGAAAAGTTATTCCCGTCCGTCGAAAGACCGTTTAATTCTTATTTGGGGTTGTAAAAAAAGAAAATACTGGTTATCTTTGCGGGGTCGATTCTAAAAAAGAGAATAAAAAGATAAAATATGCCTAAAAAGATAGCGGCTTCAGGGAAACAAGTTAGATCATGGTTGATACACCTGGTGGTATTTGCCATAGCAAATGTCATTCTCTGGTATATGTGTTATGGAGGAACTACGGGTTGGGTTTATCCCTGGCCTATCTGGATCACTTCGGCCTGGGGACTGTTAGTCGTGGGACATGCCTGTATGGTATGGAGCAATTATGAAGATAAGTATTATAAGGAGTGGCAGGAACAAGTGAAGAACGGATAATTTCCTTTTTATATTTTTTGAACCCTGTAAAGCTTATATCGCTTTGCAGGGTTTCTTTATTTGCCGGGCATTGTTAATGTATGTGCTACTGCTACTGCATGAATATTAAAAGAGAGGCTGCCCGTGTTACGGCAGCCTCTCTTTTAATCTGTATTTTATGAATTGAATGTATGGTTAATTAACCCTTATAACGGATAAATTTGTACCAGCCAGTATACTTACATTATCGTTATTCCCCCTTATGTATAGCCCTATTGAGTTGTTGGTAGGAGGATTAGTGGGTAGGCTGAGAAATCCGGAATAGGTATATAGGTACCTACTACTCCCTAGGCTGATGGAGCCGGAAGTACTAGTACTGTTAGTTGATGATCCATTTATCCTTAAACTGGCAATTTTGTCATCACTTCCGGTTAAATAAACCGAATAAGTTACATAATAAGTTCCTGGCGGTAAGTTGGTTAATATATTTGAACTCAGGCTTACACCGCTGCTGTTTCCAGTCAGGCTGTTTAATTGGATCAGGTTGCCATTGGTACTTCCAGTTACACCTTGGGCGCTAGTTCTGGTGGCACTTGCATACGCAGAGCTCACAGACCCGGTAGGTCCTGTTGGTCCTGTAGCTCCTGTTGCTCCATTGGTTCCATTAGCCCCTGTTGGTCCTGTTGGTCCTGTTGCGCCCGTAGCCCCAGTCTCACCTGTTGGTCCAGTAGGCCCTGTTGCTCCATCTGCACCGGTTGGTCCAGTCTCACCTGTTGGTCCAGTAGGCCCTGTTGCTCCATCTGCACCAGTAGATCCTGTTTCAC
>CAZFKK010000136.1:0-7710 GCA_964519735.1 uncultured Taibaiella sp. | reverse complement strand
ACCAGACTACTGTTCAGGATCCGGATCCTGCCATCCTGCGCGGTTACCTGGCTAACGCAGAGGCAGTGCGTGTCACAGGTGTTGAACTGGACGCCAGCCTGAAAGTGAACAAACATTTTTCGTTCTACGGAGCCGCGGCTTATACAGACGGAAAGTATATTTCTTTCAAAAATGCGCCGCTGCCGCTTGAGGAAACAGGTGCCCGCAACCAGGACGGTACTTCAGTAGCGTTTAAGGATGTTTCGGGCGAACGGCTACCCGGTATTTCTAAATGGGCAGGTAACCTGGGCTTTGAGGCAACCTCTGGTCAGGGGGAATTCCTGGGTCAAAACGGTAAGCTCTTCCTGGCTTTCGATGCCTACTACCGTTCCGAGTTTTCCTCTAGCCCTACGCCATCAGCGTACCTGAACATTGAGGGCTATGCACTGCTCAATGGCAGATTGGGCTTCCGGGCTACGGAAGGCGTCTCCCTGATCTTGTGGTCGCGCAACCTGCTGAACCAGAATTACTACGAGCAACTGTTGCCCGGTGCCGGCAATGCCGGTCACTATGCCGGTGTGTTGGGAGACCCGAGAACATATGGAATTACCTTAAAATACGCTTTCTAATGAAGTCTTGATCAACCATAAAACAGAGGCTGTCTACAAAGTGTATGTAGGCAGCCTTTGTTTTGTTCGCGTAGACTGCGACGGAGGCCAATCGGTCTACGCTTCTTTAAATATTTTGCGAATACAGTTAATCATGATTTATATTTACAGGATAAAAATGGGGCAATGACATAAAAATAGAGATGCCAATAAGAGGGGAAAATAGGCATAATTTTAATGTAAGGACACGTAAATGAAAACAAAAGAATTTGATGCCATTGTTGTAGGCTCAGGCCCCAACGGCCTCGCCGCTGCTATCACTTTGCAGCGGGCGGGTGTTTCCGTACTCTTACTCGAAGGGAAAAATACCATAGGCGGAGGCATGGGTACCCGGGAACTTACCTTGCCCGGTTTTAAGCACGATGTATGTTCCGCTGTTCATCCGATGGCCATGGCTTCTCCCTTTTTTGCCGGTTTGCCTCTTAAGGAATTTGGTCTGGAATTTATCCATTCTCCTTTGGCAGCTGCGCATCCCTTGGATCATGGCGGGACGCCTGTACTGGCAAGATCCATTGAAGAAACGGCGACCTCTTTGGGGCCTGACAGGGAGGCTTACATTAAGCTTATGCAGCCTGTTACAGATCACTGGAAGGAAATTGCCGCTGATAGCCTGGGTCCGTTAAGACTGCCCGCCCATCCGTTGATTATGGCCAGGTTTGGCTACACGGCGCTGCAGTCTGCCGAGCGTATATCGAAGCGGTTTGTTACGGAGGAAGCCAAAGGTTTGTGGGCGGGCATGGTTGCCCATTCCATGCAACCCTTAACGAACTGGTCTTCTGCGGCGATCGGTCTTATCCTCCTGGCTGCCGGACATCAATATGGCTGGCCTATACCCAAAGGAGGATCACAATCCATAGCCGAAGCAATGGCATCTTATTTTGTATCCTTAGGCGGGAAGATAGAAACTAATTTTATGGTGGCGTCCTTAGCTCAGTTACCTTCACATCATACCGTATTGTTTGACCTTACGCCACGCCAGCTCTTAAATATAGCCGGAACTCAATTTTCCGGCTTATATAAATGGCAGTTAAGGCGTTACCGTTATGGCATGGGTGTATTTAAAATAGACTGGGCATTAAGCGATCCCATTCCGTTCACGGCAGCCGAATGCAGGAGGGCAGCTACGGTCCATCTGGGCAATACTTTCTATGATATAGCCGCCTCGGAACAGCAGGCTTCCTCCGGCATACATCCGGAAAAGCCCTTTGTGCTTTTGGCACAGCAAAGCCGGTTTGATGCAACACGTGCCCCTGCGGGGAAGCATACGGCATGGGCTTACTGCCATGTGCCCCATGGCTCAACGGTAGATATGACTGCAGCTATTGAGCAGCAGGTAGAACGTTTTGCTCCCGGATTCCGGGAAACGATCATCGGTAGGCATACCCTGAATACGGCCGACATGGAAGCTCATAATCCTAACTATATAGGCGGTGATATTAACGGAGGGATCATTGACATCGGCCAGTTGTTTACCCGGCCGGCTTTACGTAGCTCTCCCTACAGAACTTCATCCAAAGGCATATACTTATGCTCCTCATCTACCCCGCCGGGCGGCGGCGTGCACGGCATGTGTGGTTATCATGCAGCAAAAACAGTTTTAAAGGACATCTTTGGGCTCAGTTAATGAAAAAAAGACGTACTTATGTTTAGCATCAGACGTGACCACTTTACTAAAAAGTGATCTGAAGAATTTGCAGGGGTTGTGGTTTGCCCTGACATTTACCAGTATAGGCCTGGAAACAAACTTTAAGGATATTTTCAATAAGAATAGCAAGAAGCCGTTTTATGCCTTTTTAATTGCGCAGGCGTTTAATATTGTGGCGACACTTATCATGGCTTATTTCCTTTTCAGGTAAATGAAAGCCGGGGTCCATATTTACTTTTCTATCCATTTCATATAAGCGACCCCGGCTTTGATTTCAAAATAGGAATAATGATCCCCCAGAATTTCTTTGATCACTTTAAGGGATAACCGGCCTTTTTCCTTTGCTACCTTTATAATGGCTGGCAACTTACTTATATTGATCACGGAATCTATATCCAGTTGTCCGGTAGCCACGCATTCTGCAAGGTGGCCTTCGATCGTGGAAACGGAAAAATTCCTGATCCGGGCAATTTCAGAGATGCTGTTGCCCTCTTTGTACAAATGATAAGTTTTTTGAAAAGTAGGGGTGTGACTTTCTTTAGGTGTTGAAGGGACAGGAGCACTTTTCCTTTTAGCCTGCTTTTTATAGATCAGGCTCTGTAGGTTACGGGGGATACAATAATTTTTGATAATCTGTAGCAGTGAATGTCCGTATTTCTCTAATTTATAGGCGCCGATACCATTGATTTGCTGTAGCTCTTCCAGTGTTTGCGGAAAATAAGCAGCTATTTCTTTTAAGGTAGCATCGGAAAATATGACGTAAGGAGGTACGTTTTCCTGCTCGGCATGCTCCCGGCGCCAGAGCCGTAAGGCATCAAACAAAGTTTTATCAGCGGAAGCCTCAGGCATTTGGTATTCATTATCCGGGGATCCGGGAGATGGGAGAGCGCCCCCTTTTTCTTCCAACTGTCTTAGGATAACTTTTCTGCCTTGAAAGAGCACCTCGTAGCTGCTGTCTGTCAATTGAAGAATAGGGTAGGCACCTACAGCTTCTTTCAATAGTTTTTCCGATATAAGCTGACCTATAAATTGCATCCAGTAATCTTTGCTATGGTTACGACCCTGTCCATAGGTGGGCAGTTGTCGCATACTTTCCGTAATTTTATGGGTCTTTGCCCCTCTTAAAAGATCTACAAGCACCCCTTTTCCATACCTTTCCTTGAGCCGGTACACGGCGCTGAGGAGTTTCTGCGCATCAATGGTCACATCCTGTGTCGTGAATGTGCTCAGGCAGTAATCACAGGATTGACAATTACCTTCATGTTCCTCGCCGAAATAGCGCATTAAGAATTGACGCCGGCAGCTTTGGGAGGTGGCAAAGTTGGCCATTTGTTGCAATTTCCTGATCATGAGTGCCGATTGTTCCTGGTTACCTTCTACCATAGCAAATCGCTTCATCTTCATCATATCAGCGCCGGAATAAAATAATAGGGCCTCACTGGCCAGTCCGTCTCTGCCCGCCCGTCCTGTCTCCTGGTAATAGCTTTCAATGTTTTTGGGAAGGTCGGCATGTATGACGAAACGTACATTGCTTTTATCAATACCCATCCCAAAAGCAATTGTAGCTACGATAATACGGATCCTATCCTTGATGAATTGATCCTGCACCTCACTTCTTTCTTGTGCGCTCATGCCTGCATGGTAGTAATGCGCGTCTATATTATTTTCTTTCAGTTTTTCAGCCAGTTCTTCAGTTCCCTTCCTGGACAGGCAGTAGATAATCCCGGAATCATCGGCATGTTTTTGAATATATTGTATGATGTGACTGGTTACATTTTGTTTAGGCTGCACGCGATAACTTATGTTCGGCCTGTTGAACGAGGAGACCAACACAGCGGGTTGTTGCAAATTGAGCTGTTTAACAATATCTTTTCTGGTGAGCTCATCTGCACTTGCGGTAAGCGCAATCAGGGGGGTGTCAGGGAATTTGGACTTAAGTGCGTTTAGAAACAGGTAATCAGGTCTGAAGTCATGTCCCCAATGAGAAACACAATGGGCTTCGTCTACGGCAAACAGGGAGACGGGGATCCGTTGCAGCAAGTGAAAGAAAGCCCCCTGGTCAGCGCTTATTTTTTCAGGAGCTATATACAATAGCTTTAACTCACCGGCCTTAAGCTTTTCCAGCACTGTAAATTGGTCCGAGGCCGTCTGGGAAGAGTTAAGATAAGCCGCGGCGATGCCATTGGCTTTTAATGCATCCACCTGGTCTTTCATCAACGCGATCAATGGTGAAATGACTATTGCGGTTCCGGGTAGGGCAAGCGCCGGTACTTGGTAACACAATGATTTGCCTCCACCTGTAGGCATCAACACTAAAGTATCCCGCCCCTGAACTACGTGTTCAATGGCCTGAGACTGATGTAGCCGGAAAGAACTGTAACCAAAATATTGTTGCAGGATCGCGGTGAGTGGCATAGGGTATCAAATTTTAGGTATCATGCGTAAAGGTAATAAATTATGTGTGCATGTTGGATTTTTTATATACAAAAGAAGGGCTTATTCCATATATCGCTCAAGGATATGAGCTTCGTAATCCTTATTTCGAAAGAACTTTGGGTACAAAAAGTTATCTTTTTTTTCTAAATCTTCCTTGCAAATCGTTCACAACATAATATAATTGCGAGGATAATTGGTCGCATTCCTGCATATAGGGTTTGGGAACTGCAAGTAACCAGGATAATTCAATCTAAAGAATCTCTTTAGCGGAGAAAGGATACGCTCAATGCCCTCTTATACGGATTAGCCCCTCTAAGTGAGGGGCTAACCGGGGCTGTTGCCGGAGTAATTATACCTATTGCCGGAGTAACCCGGCTTATTGCTAAAGTAGTTTATCTTTCAGGTGCGATCATCGTAAAAGCGAGACATTTCCCTCGCAGACCTCCTTAGAAGATGTTCCTGTTTTTATGTTTTCAAAAGCCAGACTTTGCGTTTTTACCTGCAGCAAACAAGTAAGCTCCGTCAATCGGAAGTTGAGCTGCTACTTCTTTAAAAGTGTACCTGCATAAAAAAGGCTTTTGTCCGTATTTTGAATCCGGATAAAATAGATTCCTTCCTTAATATTGCTAAGATCTATACTTCGGGTTATATTTTCTAGCCGGAGCAGCTCTTTACCGGTCAGGTCAAATAAACTGACGGAAACGGGGAACGCCGCTTCTATCCAAAGTTTATCCACTACGGGGTTGGGATAAACAAGCAGACGGCCATCTGTTCCGTGGGTTCCCTGGATGCTGCTGTAATTAGTTACCCTGTGGGACGCCGAATCCTCGCATTCTCCGAACGTTACTTTAAGGGAATAAAGCGCATTTGCATCTACCTCAATACTATTTTGCGTAGCGCCCGGTATTTCCCGGCCTTCTTTATACCATTGATAAGTATCAAAGGTACGGCTACAACTCAGCACCATCTTATCGATGGTAATAAACCACTCCGGCAAATCCGTAATAGAGATCTTAAAGGTATCGGAAAAGGCACAGTTATTTTGATTACGGTAATAAACGTAATAAGTGCCGGACTGTTGAACTGCTAATGAATCTGATTCTGAACCGTCACTCCATACTATATGTGTACTGGCTGCAGGGATAGAAAGGATTAAAGGCTCTGAAAACTTGCATATGCTGCTATCCAATACAACTGCTGTAGTAATGCCGGTATCCCTGTTCTGAACGATAGCTACATTCGGCAGGCCGATCATAATGCCTGTAAGTGCATCCAGCAATATTGCGGTGTCCTTATAACCGGCAAGCGCTCCTTTAGCATTGGGATTTTCAATACTAGCCAAAACCCGGTTTCCCTGCGTGTACCCTCCTCTGTTCCGGGCAAAATACAGTTTGCCATTAGGGGCCAGACGAATGTCCGTGTTCAGACCACATGGCCCTAAAGGAAATTTGGAATTACGTATGGAGTCCCTGTCGGGATGAGACAAATCAAATTGATACACCTGTGCATTAAGCACGTTTTGCGTTGCATATAGCTTACTGTTGTCCGGAGAAAAATCTGCTGCACAATAGCTTACCAGGCTATCCAATATACGGGCATTGGAAACAATGCCTGTTTCATGATCAAAGTCATATAACTCCAGTCCTGCACCTGCTCCGTTGTTGGTTTTAAAGAGGGCGTTTACCAGGAGTTTCCCGTCAGGAGAGGCTTTCACCGTCCCTGTTCGATAATGATAAACTGTCGGACTTATTTTAGGAAAATTACCCACATAAGATATTACCGGATCAGGATTGACACCTTCGTTCGTGATCTGGTATGCTTTGAAGCTGTTCGTATCACGTGTATATACCAGCAGCCATTTAAAACAGGAGCCGGCAACGATTGTCATCCGCTCAGTAACCAGGCTATCTACCACCTTATGCCGCAAAGGGAATGTCGTATCAATATCTCCAAGCCCGTTGTTCAGATCCATCTTTACCTTGTTACAAAACAACTTATACGAATTGGCGGGCGCATTGTTATAATCCGTCAGAGAAAAGATGAAATATTGCCCGGCACTGTCCGGCACCGGACAAATGACAGCAGCTTGCGAAGTGCTGTATGTCGGCGTTGCGATCGTTCCGTTAAAGCCGAGTATGTTAGCACCATTGGGCATCAGCGCATCCGTTGCATCCCATACTTTTGTGCCTTCCGTATGGAACAAAAAGCGTCCGCTTGCATCTGCGATCGTAGCGCAGCCTTCCTGGCTGGCGGAAGAGCCGCCGTTAATGGTACCAATGCCGCTGGTAAAGGCAACCGGGGTTGCCCCATTAAAATCTATGCCTGATCTTGCACCGAATATCCAGATTTTGTTTTCATTCCGGTCGTATTGCGCATGCAATAACTGAAGGTGCCCGCATAAGACTGCTGCAAGGAGCAGGAGTAGTTTGTTTGTCATTTTTTATGAATGAGTATTTAATGAATAAACAGCATTAAGACTGCGACAAACCGGGGGAACAGAGAAGGATGGGGGAGCAGGCGCAGAACGCCCGGGATCATGGTACAAAAATACCCCCACCGCTGCCTTTCCTCCGAAGGCACACAGCAAATTATTTTTAAGGCAGGTCTTCTGGCTTTCCCTGTTTCGCCCGCCTTCCCATATCTATAGATACAGTGGCATATTGAAGCGAAACAATGATATGCAAATTGCATAACAGGAATACAGCTACGGGGATAGCGCCGGACTCTCACCGGCTTCCCATTTTAATCCGTATGCTTGCGCATACAGAACCATAAAAAACAGGGCAAAGGTAAGATTAATTTTGGTTTTGCGCAGGATAGTGTAGTTACTTCAATCTTACCGACAGAGCTCCGGGAAGACGGATGTTGCTGCGTCATTGTATCACAACTCCAGGCTAAGATCGACTGAATCAAGTATTTTTAATTAAATAAAGTGTACATTTGTGTGAAATATCAGGTATATGCAAAAAAAATATTTTATTA
>CAZFKK010000135.1:0-7716 GCA_964519735.1 uncultured Taibaiella sp. | reverse complement strand
CTATTGCTACCCTGAAAGTAGCAATAGCATAATGCAGCCCGTCCTTTTGAGCAAGGGCCTGCGGCAGGAGCTGTTGGAGTAAGGCTACGGCTTCCGGGTCCAGAAGGGTATATTCCTGGCTGAGGGTATAGTCGAAAGCGGTAAAGGCATCGGGGCTAAAGCCCTGGGCCAGGGCAGCCTGCTGTACCGCATGGCGGACTTGTTGCTGTCGCTGGGGTGTCCAGAAATCCTTCCATTGCTGTATCCTTTGGCGCTGCGTGGCTTCCGTAGGCAATAGGGCCAGCGGGTTACTGCTGTTCCGGATCTTGCCTTCTTCTTGTAACCGGTTGATGATGGGCTGTATTTTTTCCAGTTGTGCTCCGGCTTTTTCCTTTTGGGCATCTTTAGCGACCACGAATACGGAGCTCAGGGCATAGGCATTATCCCGGTTCAAGGCTTCCTGGGCTTCTTTCAGTTGCGGCGAAAGGTAATTGAGATGCATCAGGTCGCTGTCGAACTCAACTTTCTGGGCAAAGTACCATAATACAGGAGTAGCCAGTACCACGAGAAGAAGCAGGAGTTTGCTGCGCTCCGGTTGGTAATGAGCCAGCCGGTCAATAAAGGTAGGGGGCACAGGTTTGGGGGTCTGCCGGCGGTGTTTTAATAGATGCGGCAAGAAGATAAGGGTGAACAAGGAAGCACCGGCAAGGCTGGCGCCTGCAAACAGGCCCATATCCTGCAGCAAGGGGGCATGGGCAAAGCGTAAGGCCAGGAAGGCGGCTATCGTAGTCAGGGCGCCCAGTGTCAGCGGGCCGGCCAGGGTACGCACGTTCTCCCGCATATCGGGGTGTTGCCGGGCATGGCTGAGGAAGTGTATAGAGAAATCGATAGCGATGCCCAGGATCAGGGCGCCTGCGCCCAGGGCGATAATAGAAATGCTGCCTTGTACCAGGGCCGTAATAGCGAGCCCGGAGAGCGCGCCGAAAACGACGGGGATCATGATCAGGAAGGGCGCCCGTTTGCGCCGGAAGACGTAATAAGTAAGGCTGAGCAGCAGGATGATGGTAATGCTGAGGGTCAGCAGGGTGTCCTGGCGGAGCTGGACGGCATTGCCGGCTGCTACCAGCGGGCCGCCGAAATAGCGGATCTGTAGTTGAGGATAGGTTTTGTGCCACTCCTGCTGCAGGTGTTCCAACTGGGCGCCGAAGGCTGCATTATGGCCCGTCTCGGAAGCGGGATGCATGAGGTCTATGAAAAACGTAAGCTTGCGGAGGTCCTTGCTGAGGATATAACCATTGTATAACTCATAATTGGGATCGGTATGCTGGGCCTGTAATTTCTGGAAAGCAAGCGGTACCATGCCGATAGGATCGGCGGGCAGCCATTGCTTGGCGACAACGCCTGCGGGCGACAGCAACAATTGATGGGCCTGGGCCATGGCGTGTTGGATGGCCGGCTCCCCGCTCAGGCGTTCGATCTGCCGGTAGTCCTCAGCGGTCAGGAATACCGGTAAGTGGCGGAGGATAACCGCAGCCATTTCCTGCTCCTTATCCTCATTCACCAGGGCGGATATGGAGCGGATATAGTCGGCGCTGCCGTCGGTTAAGGCTGCCTGGAGGGATTGCTGCAGGACAATAAGGCTATCGGGGTTGTGGTAACTGCTGTCCCGGAAAGAGAGGGTGAAGATCACCTGTTCGCCTGTACGGGTCTGGTACAGCACATCGTTCATGGCGGCTACCTCCGGGTCCCGGGGGATCATCTGGCTGATGTCTTCCACGAAGCGGATCCTGGAAGCGCCGATGAGGCTGAGGACAAAAACCAGGACAAAGCAGAGCAGGTGAAGCCTTCTGTGCTTTTCAAAAAAATCAAAGATGGAGGTGAATAGGGCTTGCATAGGATGATGATGGTGGACGCAAGGTACTAAAAACTTAAAATTAAAAATCCTGCTCTGGAGAGCAGGATTTTTTTTATTGAAAGGGAACAGGGAAGATTATTTTCCTTGCTCTTCTTCGTCTTTCATTTTGTTTTTCAAGTCAGCCAGGGCACCCAGGTCACCCAAAGTAGCTTTTTCTACCTTAGATTGAAGGTTCTTCACTGCTTTCTTGGTGCTGTCAGCGTCTTCCTGGGCCGCTTTGTGTTCGGCTTCTCTTTCATCCGCTTTGCTTTGCTCCCATACTTTAGTATGAGAAGCCATGATGCGCTTATCGTTACGATCGAATTCGATAATTACGAATGGCAGCGTTTCGTCAACGCTAAGGATGCTGTCGTCTTCTTTGCGCAGGTGACGGGCAGGAGCAAATGCTTCCAGTCCGTACTGCAATTGTACTACAGCGCCTTTATCATCTTTACGGATAACGGTACCTTCATGCTTGGACCCGATAGGGAACAGGCTTTCGAAAGTATTCCAGGGATCGTCTTCCAATTGTTTGTGACCCAGGGAAAGTTTGCGGTTTTCTTTATCGATGCTCAGGATGCTGACTTCGATATCATCGCCTACTTTGGTAAATTCACTAGGGTGGTTGTATCGTTTGGTCCAGCTCAGGTCGCTGATATGGATCATACCGCCGATACCGGTTTCCAGCTCTACAAATACACCATAAGGAGTAATGTTTTTCACCACACCTTTATGACGGCTTTCTACAGGGAATTTATCTTCGATAGAACCCCATGGATCTTCTGTCAGTTGCTTGATAGACAGGCTCATTTTGCGCTCTTCTTTGTCAAGAGTCACTACTTTGGCACTGTACTCATCACCCATTTTGAAGAATTCCTTGGCATTAATGGGCTGAGAGCTCCAGGTGATTTCAGAAACGTGTACCAGGCCTTCTACACCGGGTAATACTTCCAGGAATGCACCATAGTCTTCGATATTGACCACTTTACCTTTTACCTCGGCGCCTTCCAGTATTTCTTCAGGCAGATTATCCCAAGGATGAGGAGTTAATTGTTTCAGACCGAGGCTGATACGTTTTTTCTCATCATCGAAATCAAGTACAACAACGTTCAACTTCTGGCCGTTGCTTAATACTTCATTGGGATGAGAGATACGTCCCCAGCTGATATCTGTGATGTACAGTAAGCCATCTACGCCACCCAGATCCACAAATGCTCCGAAATCGGTAACATTTTTGATGGTTCCTTCGAGTACCTGGCCTTTTTCCAGTTTGGACATGATTTCGCCGCGTTGTTGCTCCAGGTCGCTTTCGATAAGCGCTTTGTGCGATACAACGGCGTTACGGATCTGTTCGTTGATTTTAACCACTTTGAAATCCATGGTTTTGCCTACATACTGATCGTAATCCGTTACCGGCTTAACGTCAATTTGTGAACCGGGCAGGAAGGTTTCCAGGCCGTTGACATCCACAATAAGGCCACCTTTGGTTTTGGAAGTGATGGTTCCGGTAACTACTTCACCGGATTTGAAATATTCCACCACATTCTGCCAGCTGCGTACCTGGCGGGCTTGCTTGCGGCTGAGGCTTAACTGGCCGTCGCGGTCTTCTTTCTCCAGTACCAGGACTTCGATCTCATCACCCACTTTAAGGTTGGGCATGTCACGAAACTCGTTTAAAGATACCAGGCCGTCAGATTTGAAGCCAATGTTTACCACAGCGTCAGTTTTGGTCAGGCCTACTACAGTACCTTGAATCAATTCTGACTCGTTGATGGTTTTGAAGGTTTGCTCGTAGCTTTTCTCGAGCTCTTCGCGTACTTCTTTTGAATAAGAAGCTACGTTGCGCTTATCGACGTTCCAATCGAAATCGTCATGAGCGGTGTTTTGAGTGTTAATAATTTGGTTTTCTTCCAATGTTTAAGTCCTCCTTTTATAGAAAATTTTGGGCTGCAAAGGTATGTTTTATTTTTTAATGAGAAAAATTTTTAAGAACCTGATTTGTACCGGGGCCTTTCTCGCTCATTTACAGGTATAAATTAACCTGTTGGGTAAAACCGGGGACAGGGATACACTGATGCTGCGGCAAGGCAGCTCCGGGCAGGGCTGCGTTATATTTTGCCTACGGCATCCTTAAGGATCCAGCCTGTTTTTCCGTTAGGAAGCCGGACCAGGAAGTAATCATCCTCGTCGCCGGCAATCCGTAACAAAGTGCCTTCCGGCAGAGGAAGCAGGATCCTGCCTCTCGGGGAAGGGGCATCCTGCAGGTTGCTGGCTTGAATGAGGACAATAGCCTGTTGGCCTGACCTGGCCTCCTGGTTGCTGAAATAAGCCATACTGCCGAAAAGAAGCAGGCAGGCTACTGCCAGCGAGGCCCAACGACCGAAATGGGGGAGTTTCTGGTCCGGGCGGCGTCCTATATATAATAAGGTGATCAGGCCGGTAAAGGCCAGGAAGCAGAGCCATGCCCAGGTATTGGGTGAAAACGCTTTCAGGGCCTGATGCCACCATTGTACAAAGAAGATCGGGGTGGCTTCGGGAATGGGATTCAGAATGCGGCTTTGGGCCAGGCGCAGGTTATCCCTGGTCCATTGATCCTGGGGCCGCAGTTGCAGAGCCTTTTCATAATAGAGTATAGCAAGCCCCGTTTGCTGCATCCGGAAATAGGCATTTCCTAAATTATAATACAAGCTGCTGTTCGGGCTATGCTTTGCTGCTAGTTTTTCGTAATAATAGGCAGCGCTGTCATATTGTTTCTGGGCATAAAAATGGTTGGCTTTATCCCATTGAGGATCGGATAAAGTGGAAGCGCCGCTTCCCCGGGAAACGGCGGTGGTTAAAATGACAAACAGGAACAGGATACGGACGCAGTTGCTGCGATAAATTCCACGATAGAACATATTATATACTGTAAGTTTTATTTTTTAACACGTTTTCCAGGGCGCCAATGGTTTGAACTGCTTCATCTAAGGTATGCTGGCGTTGTTGCTGGCCGCCGGAAGGACTGTACAATGCCATTTCACATTCCAGGATGAGTTGCTGTACTCTGTGAATATGATCGGGAGGGACCTGGTACCCGGTCAGCTCTGTGGCTATATTTTCTTTGGAAAGATGGGCCATCGGGATATTCAGCTTATCGCTAAGGTACAACCAGATAGCTTTGGACACTTCCTCATAGAATTGGATATGTTGCTGCTGTTGCAGTCGCTTACGGGCCGAAGCCAGTCTTTTCCAGGCCACTTTATTGGCCTTTTTATTCTTGAATAAGGCAACATTGGCGGCATATTCGTCTTGCCTGCGCTGGTACCACAGCAACAGCAGGAAGCCGATAACCGGGAGGGCATATAAGGCCCAGTACCATCCCTGTGTGAACACAGGCTGCCGGGCTGCGGCATCATCTGTAAGTGCAGCTTTCCGGATGTCATGCAGGTCCGAAGGGAGCCGGGACGTCATACCGGCATCCCGGTAATTCTCTCCTTTGGTGACGGTAAGGTGAATAGGCTCTGTATGCAGGGTCTTATATTGTCCCGTGGCAGGGTCATAATAGGAAAAGGGGATCGGGGGAATGGTATATTTGCCCGGGATCTGCGGGTTAATACTGTAACTGAATACTTTATAGCCATTGATAGCCGGTGTGCGACTGGTAATGGTATCGCTGGTCTGTGCGTCTGTAATACCCAGCTCGGAAGGAAAATTAACTTTGGGATTGCCTATTAATTTAAGGTTGCCACTACCTGAAATGCGGAAGGTAAGGGTGGCAATATCATCGGTACTTAACGTGTTTTTATCCAAGCTGGCCTGCAGGCTGAAATGGCCTACGGCGCCCGTAAAGGAAGCAGGTTGCTGCTGGGTGGGCAGCGGCCGTACATTGATCTTGACAGGTTGGCTGGAAAGCTTGACTCCTACATCTTTATAATCGTAGCCGGAAAAGATATCATCATTAAAGAAGGGATCGTCCATAAAAAAGGAGAAAAAGGGGTCGTCTGCGAAGGGATGACGTCCTTTTACCTGCTGGATCACCCGCACGGTGCCTTCTGCCTTAGCGGCATCCAGTTCCAGGGGCCCATCCTGCTGTGGGAACAGGGCTGACTTCTTGAGCAGGAATACCTGGTAGGGTTGGCCGTTAATGACCTCCTCATGTGCCTTAGGCGGGTTGGGGATCTGGAAGTCCTGGCTCCAGAAGCCGTTAAGCGAGGGCAACTGGGTAAGGTTGACGGACATCGGTAAACGGGTATATAGCTTATAGCTGGCTGTAATCTGCTCGCCGACAACCGGGTTGGTTTTATCTACTTCAACTTTAATGAATATGTTTTTATGAATATCTTTTTCACTCAGGCTTTGTATATCGCTGTGCTGCTGTTGTTTCTGTTGTTGTTGCTGCTGCATCTGCTGGCGCAACTGTTGCTGCCGGCGGCGCATGGCTTCAAAAGGATCATTAAAGGGGTCTGCGCCTCTTTGCTGTTGCCGGCCCATGGCTACGCTGCCGTTGACCACCTGGATAGACAGGCTGTTGGTACTGAGGGTCTGGGCGTTCACTTCAATTTTAGCCGGGGCGATAGTAAGGGTACCGGCCTTTGCCGGCCGTAAAACATAGGTTAATACTACGGATGTGGTTTGGCGGGTTTGTCCGTTGACATTGGAGAAACTGCTTTGATTGGATTGGTAAGGACCTCCCTCTATAATGAAACCGGAAAAAGAGGGTGGGATAAAGTTACTGGCATTGGGTGCATTGCTTAAGGTAAAGCTTACCTGGAACTGATCTTGGGTGCCTACCTTCTGACTGCTGGCCTGGGCAGAGAACAAAACTTCCTGGGCATACAGGTTTAGTTGTAATCCAAATATGAAAAAAACCCAGACAAAACATTGTTTGATCATGGCGATACTGTATATAATACGGTATTAATAACGTACAAAAATAAAAATTGCATATCTACAGCTCAGTTAAGGCTGCGTTAAATGGATAGGTTGAAAATAGAAAAAGCAGGTTGTCCGGTTAGGAGCAACCTGCTTTTGGGCCTGGGCATTATTTTAAATGTCAATTTTGGCATACCGGGCATTTTTTTCGATAAAATCCCTGCGTGGGGCTACTTCTTCACCCATAAGCATAGCAAATACAAGATCGGCTTCTGCGGCACTTTCAATCGTGACCTGCTTTAAAGACCTGGTGTCCGGGTTCATGGTCGTATCCCACAACTGCTCGGCATTCATCTCTCCCAAACCTTTATAACGTTGTATGTTCACGCTGTCTTCTTTCCCGTTACCCAGGCGCACGACGGCTGCTTTCCGGTCGTCTTCTGTCCAGCAATAGATGCCTTCCTTGCCTTTTTTTACCAGGTACAAAGGGGGCTGGGCCAGGTACACATGGCCTTGCTGTACCAGGGTGGTCATATAACGGAAAAAGAAGGTGAGAATTAAGGTGGCGATGTGGGAACCATCCACATCCGCATCCGTCATAATGATAATCTTATGATAACGGAGTTTGGTCAGGTTGAGCGCTTTGGGATCATCAGGGGTGCCTATGGTCACACCCAAAGCGGTGTACATGTTCTTGATCTCTTCGTTTTCGTAAATTTTATGTTCCTGCGCTTTTTCCACGTTCAGGATCTTACCTCTCAGGGGCAGGATAGCCTGGTAGGAGCGGTCGCGGCCTTGCTTGGCGGTACCTCCGGCCGAGTCGCCTTCGACCAGGTAAAGCTCGCACATCTCCGGATCTTTCTCCGAGCAATCCGCCAGCTTGCCGGGCAATCCGCCGCCGGTAAGTACACTTTTACGTTGTACCATCTGGCGGGCTTTAGCTGCCGCTGCACGGGCTTGCGCCGCAATAATGACCTTGTCGATAATGACCC
>CAZFKK010000134.1:3670-7755 GCA_964519735.1 uncultured Taibaiella sp. | reverse complement strand
AGATTGATGCCGCCGGCAGCAATCTGAGTAAACTCCAGAGTTCTGCCATTGCAGGAAGCAATTGGCAATACCGTTTCCATGCGGATATGGAATTTGCACACCCGGATCATTTCCGGGATGTCCTGAAAGAAATGGATTCCCGGGTACAGGAATTGAAAATATACGGAGTATATAAAAGGGCCATAGCACTTACCTGAACATTTAAATGAAAAGTAACAAATGATGACAACGGCCAGGCGCCTGGAAGGAATAGGCGAGTATTATTTCTCCGGCAAATTAAGAGAGATAGATCGGTTAAATAACACCGGAGCTCCTGTAATTAATCTCGGTATAGGAAGCCCCGACCTACCTCCTCATCCTGATGTGGTCAGCGTATTAGCGGCGGCGGGGAGACAGGCCGGCAATCATGGTTATCAAGGGTATAAAGGAATAGCCTCCTTAAGGGAAGCCTTTGCCCGCTGGTATGGAGTGTGGTATGGTGTGACATTGGATCCTCTTACTGAAGTCCTGCCCCTGATGGGGTCGAAAGAAGGTATCATGCATCTGTGTATGACTTATCTTAATGAAGGAGATAAGGCACTGATCCCTAACCCGGGTTACCCGACCTATGCCAGTGCTGTATGTCTGGCCGGAGGTATTCCCGTTGACTATAAATTGAGCCCGGGGCAAGAGGGTTGGCCGGACTTTGAACAGCTCGAGCAATCCGGCCTGGAAGGCGTAAAACTGATGTTTGTCAATTACCCGCATATGCCTACCGGCCAGCCGGCCACAGCAGCGCTATTTGAAGCATTACTGACTTTCGCAAGGCGGCATGACATTTTATTGATACATGACAATCCTTATAGCTTTATTTTGAACGATCAGCCCGCAAGTCTGCTTGCGCTGCCCGGAGCCAAAGATGTTGCCGTAGAATTGAATTCATTAAGTAAATCACATCATATGGCAGGTTGGCGCATCGGGGTGCTGGTAGCGGCAGAAGACCGGATAAGAGAGGTATTGCGCTTTAAAAGCAATATGGATAGTGGTATGTTTCTTCCGGTACAACAAGCTGCAGTGAAGGCGCTTAGCCTGGGCCAAGACTGGTTTGACCAACTGAATGCAAATTACCGGGAGCGAAGGGAAAAAGTATATACCCTTTTGAATATCCTGGGATGTGATTATACAACCGGACAGTCAGGAATGTTTGTCTGGGCCCGGGTGCCGGAAGCCTGCCGGGATGGTTATGCTTTTAGTGATGCATTATTGCGCCAATGCCGGGTATTTCTTACGCCTGGTGGTATTTTCGGAACGGAAGGCCTGTTTCATATCCGGGTTAGTCTTTGTAGTAATACGGATCAATTGGAGGAGGCCTTGCAAAGAATAGAGCAAACGGAATCATTGATAGTGGATATCAATGAGGAACATGCTCAAAAGGTATTAACTTTGGATACAGTGGATGAGGGGGAAGTGCGCATTTTAACGGCAAAAGCTACTATTAAAAGTGTCTGATTCAATTATGGAAACAAATATAAGTACAAAGGAACCTATCGCATCGGTCTGGACCAAGCGGCCTTTGATCATTTCGGGCCCCTGTAGTGCCGAGACCGAAGAACAGGTTATCCAAACTGCTCTGAAACTGAAGGAGACCGGCAAAGTAGACGTTTTACGGGCAGGGATCTGGAAGCCGCGTACCCGTCCCGGCAATTTTGAAGGTGTGGGTGCCAAGGGTCTGCCCTGGATGCAACAGGCCAAAAAACTTACCGGGTTACCGATAGCCGTTGAAGTGGCCACAGCAAAACAAGTAGAAGATGCCCTGCATTTTGGTGTGGATATACTCTGGATCGGGGCAAGGACCACTGTAAATCCATTCAGTGTTCAGGAGCTGGCCAATGCGCTGCGTGGCGTAGCTATCCCGGTGTTTGTTAAAAACCCGGTCAATGCAGATCTTGAGCTCTGGATCGGCGCCATGGAAAGGGTAAGCAAAGCCGGTATTGAAAAAATAGGATTGATTCACCGCGGTTTTTCTTCTTATGGTAATACAGATTTCAGGAATGCGCCGATGTGGCACCTGGCTATTGAGATGAAGCGACGTTATAAAGATATTCCCTTTCTTATCGATCCGTCACATATCAGTGGCAACCGGCAGCTCTTGCAGGAGGTGACACAGAATGCCATTGACCTGGATTATGATGGGATCATTATTGAAAGTCATATTGACCCGGATCATGCCTGGAGTGATGCTGCACAACAGATTACCCCCCGGCAACTGGATGCTTTACTGGACCGGATCGTTTGGCGTCATGAGGCGGTAGCCTCCCGGAAATTGCATGAAAAACTGGAGCAATTGCGGCAGGATATCGATCAGCTTGATGATGAAGTCTTGCAATTGCTGAGCCGGAGGATGAAAGTTGCGGAACAGATCGGTCAGTATAAAAAGGACAATAAGGTAACTATTCTGCAGACCACCCGATGGAATGAAGTTCTGGAAAGAGTTTGTCAGAAGGGAAAGAAATTAGGCCTTAGCAGCGAATTTGTAACACAGTATTTTGATGCGATCCATATGGAAAGTATCAAGCACCAGGATAAAGTGATGAACCAGCGTTAAATGTATCAACTGCCGTTTTAAATAAATTATATGTATCAGACCCATATTCAATATGCGGATAGCCGTACAGAGCTGTATTTTGATGTTGCCCTGCACATGCTGGAAGATTGGGCGCCTAAAGAAACCAGCTTTATCATCACAGATGAAAATCTGATGATTCACCTGGGACATCAATTGAAACAGTGGCCGGTTATCATAGTGCCCCCCGGAGAATCTTCCAAATCCCTCGCTGTGCTGGATGATGTCATTCGTCAGTTGATTGCTTTGCAAGCAGGGCGGGATGCTTTGATCATCGGTATCGGAGGGGGAGTGGTTACCGATATTGCAGGTTTTGTTGCGGGCATCTATATGCGGGGTGTCCGGTGCGCTCTGGTGCCGACCTCAATTCTGGGGATGGTGGATGCTGCTATCGGAGGTAAAAACGGTCTGGATATCGGTGAGTATAAAAATATGATCGGCCTTATCCGTCAGCCGGAATGGATCCTTTTTGATCATGCTTTATTAGAGACGTTGCCGGATGAAGAGTGGGTCAACGGTTTTGCTGAAGTGATCAAGCATGCCAGCATCAGGGATCGGGAAATGTTTGCATTACTGGAGCAACACCACATCTCCGATTTTCAAGCAGATCCGGCACTATTACAGAGCCTGATCAGGAAGAATGTGTTGTTGAAAAGCCAGATCGTGCAGCAGGATGAGCGGGAATCCGGAGATCGTCAATTGTTGAATTTCGGACATACCTTAGGTCATGCCATAGAGAATGCCTATCAATTACGTCATGGGCATGCTATAGCCATAGGCATGATGCTGGCTGCTCAATTGTCCGAACAGCACCTGGCTTTCAGGGATATTCCGAGGTTGGAGCGGCTGTTACAGCAGTATGGACTTCCTGTTAGCCTTCTTTTTAACCAGGTCAATGTATTGCAGCAAATGCAGGCAGATAAGAAAAGGAGAGGGGGGCAGATCAACTATGTTTTATTAAAAGAAATAGGAACGGCTGTTGTGCTTCCGCTCACCCTGCCGGACATCAGCGCTGTATTCCAATAACCCGGATCATTATGCAAATAACCATACAACCGATGCCTGTCAGAGGTGTCCTTACCGCACCGGCATCCAAAAGTGTGATGCAGCGTGCCTGTGCAGCCGCTTTGTTGCGGAAAGGGGAGACTATCTTACATCATTACGGTCATTCCCAGGACGACCGGGCCGCCTTGCAGATCATCAGGGACCTGGGCGCAGAAGTGACCTATAAGGATGACTACTCCCTGAGTATAAAGTCGGGAGGCGATATTGCCACACAGGTCCAACATCGTTTTCTTCATTGCGGAGAAAGTGGATTGGCTGTTCGCATGTTTACACCCATTGCTGCACTGGATACCTCCGCTATTATTATGGAAGGTTCGGGTAGTTTACTGAGCCGGCCTATGGCCTTTTTTGAGGAAGTATTGCCGCTTTTGGGGGTCAGGGTAGAAAGCAGCGCCGGTTTGTTGCCCCTGAAAGTGGA
>CAZFKK010000134.1:0-3660 GCA_964519735.1 uncultured Taibaiella sp. | reverse complement strand
CCTGAGTTCCCAGTTCCTGACCGGGTTGTTGATGGCTTATTCCGCTGCCGGGGCTTATGGTGTCGGCATAAAGGTCTCCGGCTTGAACAGCAAGCCTTATATAGACCTGACCCTGAAGGTGATGAACGATTTTGGCATGCGGGTTCCTCAGCATGAAGATTACCGGGAATTCCGTTTTGGCCCCCCGGCTCCCCCGGTAGCTTTGGCTACACCATTTGAATTTACGGTTGAAGGAGATTGGAGTGGTGCGGCTTTCTGGCTGGTGGCCGGGGCTATCGCCGGAGGCATAACCGTTAAAGGATTGGATGTTTTTTCTCCTCAGGCGGACAAGAAGGTGTTGGAGGCATTACAGGATTGTGGCTGTCGTTTGTCTATTCAGATGGACCAGGTAGAAGTGGCACACAGGCCATTGAAGGCTTTCCATTTTGATGCTACGGACTGCCCCGACTTGTTCCCCCCCTTGGTTGCCCTTGCTGCTTATTGTTCCGGCACTTCAGTCATCACGGGTGTGCACCGGTTATGGCACAAAGAAAGCAACAGGGCATTGACCCTTCAGGAAAATTTTGGTCAATTAGGTATTGAAGTATCTTTGCAGGATGATCATATGATGATCCGTGGTGGTCCCGTTCAGGGTGGCGCAGTACATGCCCGTCATGATCACCGGATCGCTATGGCCTGTGCCATAGCCGCATTAGGAGCTCAGCAAGCGGTAGTTCTTGATGGTGCGGAGGCGGTGCGGAAATCATATCCTGGTTTTTATGAAGACCTGGCGCATCTGGCACCACAAAAATTTGATTTGTAATTTTAAAAATACCACTATGAATTCCTTCGGACGTCTGTTTAGAGTATCTGTTTTTGGAACGTCACATGGTCCATCTGTGGGCGTAGTGATTGATGGTGTGCCGCCAGGAATCCCCCTGGAGATTGCCGATTTTCTCCCTGATCTGGAACGGCGAAAAGGGGGACTGCAGAAGGGGACGACACCCAGGCAGGAAGAAGATCTGCCTGTTATCCAGAGCGGCATTTTTAAAGAACATACAACCGGAGCCCCGTTGAACATTTGGTTTGAAAATAAGAATACCCGTAGTGCGGATTACGAGCGTTCCCGTGCTATTCCCCGCCCGGGGCATGCTGATTTTGTAGCCCACTATAAGTTTAACGGCTTTGAGGATTACCGGGGAAGTGGCGCTTTCAGTGCCAGACTTACTGTAGGTATTGTCGCTGCAGGCGTAATTGCCCGGAAAATACTGAAAGGATGCACTATCGCTGCCCGTATCACAGAAATTGGTGGTTTATCCGACCTGGAACAGGGTTTACAACGGGCGATCGATGCCAAAGATAGTGTAGGCGGGATCATTGAGTGCCGTGTGTCGGGGGTCCCGCTAGGTTTGGGTGAGCCTTTTTGGGATAGTGTGGAATCCTTGTTGGCTCATGCATTATTTGCTATTCCTGCCGTAAAGGGGGTTGAGTTTGGTGCCGGCTTTAGTGCAGCCGGGATGCTGGGCTCCATACATAATGATATGATCCTGGATGCATCCGGGAGGACCGCAACCAATCATGCGGGAGGTATCGTAGGTGGATTGAGCAATGGAAATGAGCTGGTTTTCCGGATCGCGGTTAAGCCCACCTCTTCTACGCCCAGGGTTCAGGAATCCTGGAGCAGGGAAAGTGATCAGTTGGAAAGCTTCTCGGTCAAAGGAAGGCATGACCTGTGTGTCGCACTCAGGGCGCCGGTTATTGTCGAGGCGATGGCAGCCCTGGTATTGGCCGATTTATACCTGCTGGATAATAGGATGGCATAGCCTGTTATCCATTTGAAGAAATAGCTGTATTTTCGCTTCATCAATGAGCAGGTTTTTTCAGATTGGATTATTGGTTTTATTTTTGCCCTGGATCAATGGGTGTGGCATATATAGCCTTACGGGAGCAAGTATTAATGGGAAGACGATTAATATTCGTACCCTGGAAAACAAGGCATTAAATGTTGTACCCACCCTTAGCCCGACATTGACGGATAAGATACGGAACCGTATTCTTTCGCAGACCGGGTTGGCTGCTGTAAATACGGAAACGGCTGATTATGACATGCAGGGGGTGATTACCGGTTATAATGTGAGCATTTCCGGGATGCAAAGCCAGACCCTGGCTTCACAAAACCGGTTAACAATAACGCTTGAAGTGCATTTTGTGAACAGGCTAGATGAAAAAGCAAGCTTTAAGCAAAGCTTTAGCCGTTTTTCTGATTTTCCGGCCAGTGAACAGCTTTTATCTGTAGAAGGGAAGCTTATTGAGGATATAGGCAACCAGTTGGCAGATGATATTTTTAATAAAGCATTCGTGAATTGGTGAGGATGGATCAGGGCAGCAGCAATGTTTTTATTTATGTAAACTGATATACGGATTTTTAAAATAATACTATCAAATTTTGATTACAACCGAAAGCATATCCAGTTGGCTAAAAGAGCCTCACCTGCTGCAAGAAATTGCACCGAAGGCATTGACTCAGTTTGTTAAAGAGTATCCTTATTTTGTTCCGGGGCATTATCTTAAATATATAGTTGCCGGTGAAAATACGGATTCTTTGTTTGCCTTACAGCAAGCATACCCGGTGCATCCTGTATTATGGCATTGCCTGTATAAGGCTGCACAGCAGCAGGACCTTACTGTTGTGCAAAAAACAGGAAAGAACGATAATGCCCGGATGAATGACAGGGTAATGCCTGCTCCCGGAGATTATTTCGCACAGCAGGAAATTGAAGCCGAATTTGTTATGTCGGATTTTAAAGCCGGAATAAGGGAGTCTAAGAAGATGCAGGAGGAAGCCCCTCCGGAGGAGGAAAAGTCCTTATTGGTGATGATGAGTTTTGCAGAATGGTTACAATACATGCAGCGCAAGAATAATAAGGAGAAGGAAGAGGTTGCAGCGCAAAAAGCATTAAAGACCATGTGGCAAAAGCAAAAACTGGCTGCAGCCATTGAAGAAGAAGATGAAGAGATCCCGGAAACCGTTTTTGAAATGGCGGTCAATTCAATATCGAGAAATGATGAATGGATAAGCGAATCTTTGGCAGAAGTCTATCTGAAGCAGGGGAAGAAAAGCCAGGCGCTTGAGGTGTATCGTAAATTAAGTTTGTTGAATCCTGAAAAAAATACTTATTTTGCAGCAAAAATAGAGCATTTACAAAAAGATTTAGAAGTATGACCGTATTATTCATGATCCTCATTATTATTGCTTGTTTGGTTTTAGGCTTTTTCATTTTGGTGCAAAAGCCGAAGGGTGGAGGATTGTCAGGCGCTTTTGGCAGCCTGGGTGCACAGGTTATGGGTGTGAAACAATCCGGTGATGTAATGGAAAAAGGCACCTGGTACACTATGGCTATCATCGCGTTATTGTGCATGGCTGCTGTATTCACCAATCCTAATATCAGCAAGAGACCTGCTGCCCAGGATGCACAACAAACCCAACAACCTGCACAACAGCAACCTGCTAACCAGCAGGCTCCCGGCAGGTAGTAAGTATAAAAATACGCTTTATTCCGGCCCTGCTTCTAAAGCGGGGCTTTTTTTATTAAACTTTGACGATCTTTGGGCGTCCAAAGATAGGTAGCCCGGATCAGCTATAGTTTATTTGGGGTATAGGTTGCTTTCCTTGAGTTGAAT
>CAZFKK010000133.1:0-7786 GCA_964519735.1 uncultured Taibaiella sp. | reverse complement strand
AGGAAGTTCCGAATACTGCAATGGCATTACAACAGATGCCTGGGGTAACTTCTATATTACCGGCTATTTCCAGGCAACCGTAGATTTTGATCCCGGTCCGGCTAATATGCCCCTCACCGCCAGGGGCGGAAGCACAGATGCTTATGTTGCCAAATATAATAATGATGGCCAGTATCTCTGGGCCAAAAGCATGGGCGGAAGCGGGGCAGACCAGGGCTGGTCTGTGGCTACAGACCCTTCAGGGAATGTTGTAGCGACCGGATATTTTCTTTCCAATGCGGACTTTAATCCCGGCCCTGACAGTTTCAAACTGAATACGAGGGGAGGACAGGATATTTATGTTGCAAAATGGGATTCCTCCGGCAGCTTCTTATGGGCGGGCCAGATGGGAGGTACCGGCGGTGATTACGGATATGCTGTAGCTACCGATGGCGCCGGTAATATCTACACCACAGGCAGATTTGCAGCAACGGCTGATTTTGATCCGGGATCCGACAGTTTTAAATTAACCACGTATGGCGGTACGGACCTGTTTATCTCCAAACTTGACCCTTCCGGCAATTTCATATGGGCCAGGAATATGGGCGGAACAGGATCTACAGATTACGGTTATGGCATCACGGTGGACCGTTCCGGGAATGTATATGCTACGGGACAATTTTCAGGAACAGCGGAATTTGGCAGTGTTCCGGGAGATGTGGTGTTGACCACAAAAGGGGGTACTGATATATTTACCATGAAAATAGGTTGTTCCGATACCAGCTCTTCGGCGTTGAGCGCAACAGCAGATTGTAATGGGTATCTGTTGAATGGTATCCTGTACCTGGAAACAGGCATTTATGAACAAAAGCATCCTAACATATTGGGCTGTGACAGTACTATTGTCCTGGATTTGACGATCACGACACTGGATCCGGTCATTACCGTTAATGAATTTGTATTGGGTACAGCCGTGCCTTATGCCACCTACCAATGGTATAAAAACGATATCCTTATTCCGGGTGCTACGGACAGTACCTATACCGTAACTGAAAATGCAGGCTATTTTGTTGCCGTTACGGACGAAAATGGTTGTCCGGACACCTCTGATGTGTATGTTGTGTCCAATGTTACTGCTATAAATGATCGTCAGGCATTGGGATATACTATTGATGTATTTCCAAATCCTGTTAAAGACCAATTATATATCCGTAGCGTGGTACCTGTGGGAATGACACTTTCCACTATCGAAGGCCGTGTCTTATTTCAATCGGAAGATGCAAAAGTAATTTCCCTGGAACATTTGCCACAGGGTATTTATCTGCTGCGTTTAACGGATAAGGATGGCCGTAGGGTAGAAACACGAAAAATAGTGAAAGAATAGTGAAGGAGTAATCCTTTATAAAAACAGGCTGTCCCTATTTCCGGGATAGCCTGTTTTATGAGGTTTGGGCTGTAAAGTAAAGACTGCTTTCCTGGTTTTATACCAAACCCATTTGTATCGCTATTTTTACCATACCGACCGTATTTTTGACGTCCAGCTTTTGCTGCAGGTTAAATCTATGGTTCTCTACGGTTCTTAAGCTGATGAATAATTTTTCAGCTATTTCATGATTGTTGTATTCCTGGATAATCAAGGTGAGTATTTCTTTTTCTCTCCTGGTGAGTACGGGCAGGTCTGCAGGAGGGAACAGGTCGGTCTGCTCCTTATACCGGAGCATATTCTGTAACATTTGTTCTTTCAGTACCGGCTCAATAAATTCTTCCCCCCGGTAAACGGTCTCGAGTGCTTCCAGCAGCACTTTCTGATCTGTATTTTTGAGTAAATAGCCTTTGCAGCCACTCCGCATCATGGTTTTGATATGTGTAGGGGCATTCAGGCTGGTAATGGCCAATATATTGATGGCAGGATAAGTTTTGCTTACGATTTGTGCCACTTCGGAGCCCTGCATTTCAGGCATTAATATATCCAACAGCAAAACATCAGGCTGTAGTGTTTTTAAGCCTTCCAATAAATCGGGGCCATTGGAATAGGTACTGATAATATGAATATGCTCAAATGGTTGCAGCATATTTTGTATGCCTGAAATGACCATAGGGTGGTCATCGACCAGTGTAACATTTATATTCATAGGACAAGCTTTAGTATACTAACACGCCCCTACTCAGGGCCAGGCTCTAAATTAACCATTAATTGTTATTATACCAACTGTTCCGGCTCATCAAATTCCATTCTTATCGTAGTTCCGATGTTACTTCCGCTTTCTATATCGATACGCCCCTTCAAACTTGTTATTCTCGCATAAATGCTTTTAAGCCCCAGACCGTTACTGTTGCTACCCATCTTATTCCCGGCCATACCTTTTCCATTGTCTTCTACCGTAACGCTCAATAGTTTATTTTCAAAGCTGATTTGAACGATAGCTTCAGTAGCCTCCGCATGTTTGACAATATTTTGTATGAGCTCCTGAACAATCCTGTAAACAGACAATTCAAATTGAACCTGGAACCGTGGAATTAGCCCCAGGGGTTGAAAGTTAATTTTGAGAGGCGCATATTTTTGAAGGTTCTTACAAAAGAAGAAAAGGGCTTCGGGCAGCCCTTCTTCCAATAACATATCAGGCATCAGGTTATGTGCTGTATTACGCAGATTGTCAGTTGCCTGATCCAGTTGCTCGACCAGGGGTTGCAAGCTTGCTCCGAACAACACGGTGTCTGCTTTTCCGATTAAAGAGCTGAGGTTCATCTTTACTACGGAAAACTGTATCATAATGCTGTCATGAAGTTCCCTGGACAAACGGATCCGCTCCTTTTCCTCTCCGCTCATGATGGCCTTCATGATACTGAGTTCCTGTTGCTGCAGTAAATTACGAACCTGTTCCTGCTCCAGCTTTTGCCGGTGTTTATAATTTTTACGTTGCAGCAGCAGGAAGGTGATTAACAGCAACAGACCGGCCGATGCGCCCAAAATCCACAGGTTTCTACTATTGATGTCATTTTGTTGCCGGTTGATGGTGAGTTGCTTAGAGGTTAGCTCCTGGTCTTTAAGCGCGGTTCTATATTGTGCTTCGATATGAGATACCGCTTTGATGGTCTCCTGCTTGCTGATGCTGTCACTGAACTCCTTCTCGAGGCTGCGATGTTGAAAAGCTAGTTTGTATTTGCCGGTTTCGGCATAGATTTCCGCCAATAGCTTGTGGACGGTGATCAGGTCATTCAATATGTTTGACTTTTCCGCAATGGCTAAGGATTGTTTTAAGTAAGATTCAGCCAGGGAATATTGCTTTAATTTCAGGTAAGCGGCGCCGCTAGCCAGTATTCTTAAGTTCCGGTAATAAGGATTGGTACTTCCTTTTTCTGCTTCAGCTTTATGAAAATAGTCAATGGCTTCCTCTACAAAATTCTTATTCAAAGCCAGGATACCCATATTGGTGTAAGCGGCATGGCGTACATTTATATAGTCATACTGTTCGGCAATTTTTAAGGCAGTCTGATAACAGGCTTTACTTTTAGTGTAATCGTTAAGCGAAGTATAGATCACTCCTTTATTTACAGCCAGATCAGCTAAGGTATAGTAATTGTCATTTTGTAAGGCCATTTCTTCCCCTTTATTGAGGTAAAATAAAGCTTTCCGGGGTTGGTTAAGCCGGTTAAGGGGGATGGAAATATTATTATAAATAGTTTCCAGTGGCAATTCAGTTCCATATTTCCCGGCTGAAGACAATGCCTTTTCGTAATGAATCATGCTCTGGTCAAAATTCCCCCAAAAGACATAAATATTGCCCATGTTGTTGTATAGGGTAGTCAGCAGTTTACGGGTACGTTCCGTGTTACAGAGCGGGATGGCTTCTCTGTATATACTGATGGCCCTCTGGTAATCCCCGATATTAACGTAGGTATTGCCTATGCCGATCAGGCTTCTGATACTTCCGAAATGATAAAAAGAAAACCTGCTTTCATTCAAGGTGCTTATATAGATCAGGGAGGCGCTGTCTGCATGGCCTGCAAGAAGTAATCTTTTCGCCTTGTTTAATTGTTGATTAATACCTGTTGTGTCTGTAAAGGTGATTTTGAGGTCCGTTTGTCCCCATGTCTCCGGGCAATGCCGGATATGCATTATTGCTATGCAGCCATATGCAACCAGGAATCTGAACTTATAGTATCGTAAAGCGTAGGACATAACCGAACTGTACCCTCATGTAAGCAATGATCTTTTACAAAAGTAAAGGATGCTTTTTGATAATCACTACGTTTTGAGCACGCATTCCTATATTGAGTAGTTTTACTCAATTCCTTAAAATTAGGTAGTTTATCTCTAACGGAAAGCAATGAACTTTGATACATTTGTATTTGTATATATAATAATGGTGTCCGGGAATAGCTATTCATCTGAATCAAAAAGCGGAAAATTAATGTAGTAACAATTTTATATCAACCGGCAGGTTGTTGTGTCAATAAAATCAATTATCCATTAAAATTAATTATTCAATAAAAACAGAATTATGAAAAAAAATATTATCCTCTCTTTATCCGCATCCTTGCTTCTGGCGCCTGCACTTCCTGTGTTTGCCCAGCAATGGGAACCTGTAGGTACTCCTGGATTCTCCTCTTCCGGACTGGGAGTGTGTAACTGGCAGAATATCAAATTCAGCAAGAAAAATGAACTCTATATTTCTTTTAATGATGAAGGTTATGGTTTGAACAATGGACAGGGAGCGGTTATGAAATTTGACAATGGCACCTGGAAATCTGTAGGCACTTCCGGTTTTACGGCAGGCATTGCACACCATAGTTCTTTTGCATTAGGAGGAGGGGATACGGTATATTTTTCGTATTCAGATGGCTCACGATTTTCTGTGGGGGGCGTAATGATGTATGATGGGACGCAATGGAGAGAAATAGGTGTAAACATGACCCAGGGTGCCTGTCAGTATTCGAGCATTGTCACTACTAAAACAGGCGAGGTATATTTTTCGGCTAAAGATATGGCACTTAATGAGGTAGTCGTTAAAAAATATAACGGTAATAATAGCTGGAGTGTAGTAGGGAGTGGGAATACGGTCAGTACTGGCGGTGCAAGTTATCCTTTTATGACTTTGGACAACAATGATGTCCTACATATCGCTTACCAGGATCTGTCCTCACCTCCCGGTATGGTAAGGGTGAAGAGATTTGACGGTTCCGCCTGGGTTAATGTGGGCAACCCGTTTTTGTCAGTTACAGGTGGTGGTGCCAGCCCTGCAATGGACATCTGCATTGCCTTTAGTCCTGAAAATAAGATATATGTTGCTTATTCTCATGGTTTTCAAGGGCCGCCAAGAAGCTCTGTTCAGATGTTTGACGGCAACAACTGGGTAGTGGTAGGAACACCGCAATTTGCCGGTGGCCCGGGAGCACCTTCTCTTTTTAACAGCTTGGCTTTTGACAAACAAGGTACGCCCTACCTGGCGTTCCAGAATTATGGTATCGGGATGAAAGCTTCAGTAATGAAGTTTGATGGTACGAGCTGGGTTTATGTAGGTGGTCAAAGTGTATCTGAAGATGTCGCTGCACATACTTCTATTGCCATGGATGGAAATGGCAACCCTCATGTGCTGTTTTTCGATCAGAAAAACGGGTTGAAAAATACAGTGATGAAGTTAACGGTCTGTGAGGCTCCCGGATTGCCTGATCTGACCGCATCTGAAACGGATGTTTGTATAGGAGATTCTATTTTATTGTCTGCAACGGGTGTATTGAATGATGCCACCAAGTGGGTATGGTATAGCGGATCTTGTGAAGGTACTGAAGAAGGTGAAGGCTCGGAAATATATGTAAACCCAATGGAAACAACAACTTACTTTGCCCGTGGCCTGGGTGGCTGTGTTGGCGTGGGAGATTGCAGAGCGGTGACGATAAATGTAAATCCTTCACGGGATCTCAATGTCTTCATTTCTGTAGAAGGATTTGAACTAAGCACAGCTCAGCCTTATAGTACCTATCAATGGATATATAATGATGAGGTCATTGCAGGAGCCACTAACAGCACACTTCAGGTAACCAAGAATGGAGCTTACCGGGTTGCCGTCAGCAATCAGAATGGTTGTGTGGATACATCTGATGCTTATACAATTACCAATGTATCTATTCAGAATGCTGATGATCGCTCCAGACAGACTGTAGTTTATCCCAACCCTGCAAAAGAATGGATCCATATACAGGCTCCTTTCCCGGTACAGGTAACAATGACCAGCATTGACGGAAAAGCTGTTCGTACCATCTTAAAAGGACATACGCTATCTGTTAAAGACCTGGCTGCAGGTATGTACCTGTTGCGCATTACGGATGAACAGGGAAGCTTCAATAAAGTTGAAAAAATTATTATTGCAGAAAGAGATTAAACATTAACTATCATTGGTATGACCTGCAAGCAGAGGCACCTCTTGCAGGTCATATCTTTTTATAAAGTGGTAATGAAAAAGGTTAAGCAGGCACCTGATCAAAATAATTTTTACTTAGTTCCCTGACGATCAGTTGTAGTATTTTCTGCTCCCGTTCGACAAAGAGTATTTTCGGTTCTTCAGCACAAGAGTGCTTCACCGTGATACATGATCGTTCCGTCGTGATACATGATTGCGCTGTCGGCGACCCACTGTGCGACATCGTGGGTCATGAATAGCGCATCGTGGTTCGTCGCTGGCGCATTCATGGTTATGATTGTCTTATCCTCGGCCATGAATGCTCCATCCATGGCCATGAATGCCGCATCGGGGAACCAGGACAAACCATCGGCAGGCATGAATGCCGTATCGATGGACATGAATGTTCCATCGATGACCATGAATACGCCGTTGTGGGTTGAGAACGTTGCATTCATGGACATGATCGCTTCGCTGTGGGTCGTGATCGCCCCTTCGACGACCGGGGATGGCGCATCGATGACCATGAATACGGTGGCCTTGTTCATGAACGCCGCGTTCATGGGCATGAATGTCGCGTCGTGGATCATCGATACGGTATCGTGGACCCTCGACGCCGTATCCCCGGTCGGGAATGCCACACAGTGGGACATGAATGCGGCATCGACGAAGGAGAACAAGGCATTCATGGTCATGAATGCGCCGTAGTGGTTCATGATTGAGCCATAGTGAACCAGGAATGCCTTATCGATGACCATGAATAGTGTCTCATGGTCCGTCGACGACGCTAACTGCTCCATCGGCAGCGCTAACTGGTCTGTCGATAACGTGATCTGGACCCTCGATGCCGTCTCCCCGACCGGGAATGCCGCGCAGTGGACCATGAATGCGGCATCGATGAAGGAGCACAAGGCATCCTAGTTCATGAATGTGCTGTAGTGGCTCATGATTGAGCCATAGTGAACCAGGAATGCTTTATCGATGACCATAAATAGCGCGCCATGGTCCGGCAACGACGCTAACTGCTCCATCGCCAGCGCTAACCGGTCCGTCGATAACGTCATCTAGTCCATCGATGGTGCTAACCGGTCTGTCGATAACGTCAATTGGTCCGTTGACAACGTAAAGAAATACGAAAAACGAACATGGTTATGAAGGCATTCCGACCTTTACCCAGAATAGGATACCATAAAAAAACAAATAAAAAATGATCCCGTCATTGCTATGATTCTTCAGAACAATGACGGGACCTGAGGGTGAACCCTCATCCAGCTGACCTTTCAACCAGTTGGTGGATGCTCAGTTGGCGCACCACTACCATTCTGTAGCCGGCACTTCTTCAATAGGTTCCGTAGTATCACGCTGCATGGATTGGGTAGAATCTGCAGGTCCACCCTCCAGGTCTTCGC
>CAZFKK010000132.1:998-7812 GCA_964519735.1 uncultured Taibaiella sp. | reverse complement strand
TCCCCGACCGTTTGAGTAAAGAAGCATTATCCCGGAAAAGATCGTCACATTCATAAAGCAATTGTATAAATTTTTCCTTTTCCCGGATCGGGATCTTCCCTTCATTCATTTCTCCCTCACTGTGGAAATTGTTTAATTCCCTTGTAATCCTTACATTATGAGTCAGCAGGGCATAATAATTGGCATAAGCCCTCCTGCCCCTCCTTACCGGTTCCTGCATGTAACGGATCAAAGAATCGAACGCATTGCTGTTCTTCGATTCTGTAATACGCTTCCCCTTTGTCCAGGGAACCCCTTCATTGTTCCGGTAGAATGTATGTTGAAAATATTCAAAATTAGCCGTAATGGCTTCTGCCAGGAAACGGGGCAAAAGATCTTTATCCCAGTCCGGCAACAATAAAAAACCGGCCACAATAGCCAAAAAAGAACCGATAAGGGTACAGGCAATACGGGTAATCAGCAAATCCGCATCAAAATGAGGCTCAAAAGCCAGCAAACCGGTCAACATAAGGGTAATGAAAAAAGTAGCTACTGAATATTGCCTTCTCAGGAAATAAATAAGCAGCACGGAACTGACAAATACCAATATCAACCGGGCCACATCGGGGAAGGGCAACTGTAAAAACAAAGTACCTACTATAATACCGGCGATGGTGCCCACGCTTCGCTCCAATCCTCTCTTTAAGGTAGCGCCAAAATAGGGTTGTGATACAATAATGGTAGTAAACGGGATCCAATAGCCATGCCCGGTAAAATAAGGTGATAAGCGGGCCACATATTTATTTTCAAAGGCCAGCAGCAAACTGTGCTCATTAAAGAATAAATAAGAAATAAGGGCTCCGATCATTGTTGCAATACCTATACGTAAAGCGTAACGCGTAGTAAGGCTATCCCGGTGTACTAACTGGCGCAGGTTATTGCGTAAATATTTAGGATGCAGAATATTTAAAGTTTCTGTAAAAGAATAGGCCCTGAATACCCTCTTTTCACCGGGATGAGCCATCAATTCAAGAGAACGGTTCACCAGCCGGGTCACTCTTTCCGATAAAACCAATATTTTCTGTACAGCAACGGCTATACCTGGATCTTTCATTTCCGGCAATTCCTGGATCAAAGTTGCAATTTTACGTAACCGTTCTATACGGGAATTGACCAGGATCCTTTCTTCTTCTTTTAAGGTAAGAAAGAACATCTCCATCCGGGAGCCTATTTGCTCCAGTGTCCTGAATATGCTGTGCACCTGCATCGTAAACTGACGATTGCCGGTATGTTTATATAATTGTTCCGCCGTTTCACTGATTTGTATAAGGTGCAGGCTTACCAGGGAAGCACATTTCCTGGACTGCGTCAGGGCATACTTGTTTTTCTGATTTTTATTCACTTGATCTGCAGTCTCTTCGAACAAGTATAGCGAAGTATTGATTGCCGTACGTACCTCTTTTTCTTTCAGGTAGATGTCCCGAATAGAACTGCGGGGAGCTTGCCCGTCCCAGCCCTTACCGGCTGTGGCAGCTAAAGCTGCTACTGATTTCCAAATGGCAGCAATAGTGCGCCGGTAAGGTGTCCCTACCCTGATAAAAAGGAAACTAAGTAAGCCCACCGTCAAAGTCCACAAAGCACCTAAACCCACCCATATGCTCCGATCCCATAATTCTTCTGAAGTCCGTACGGGGTTAGAGCTTGTAATGATGTAAAAAATATAGACACTTAAGGCCAGCCCCATCCCTCTTTCTCCAAGGTTTTTAAATAAACCGCTGAGAAACCCGACAAATAACATACCCAGCAGGCTGATCAATATAAAATTGCCTGCAATGCTGCCTGCGATACAAAATAATACAGAAAGCAGGGCAGCACTAAACAATAAGCGGACCCGCTGCCCGACATTTCCTTTCAATTCAATAAAGGATACACATTCCGCAGCTATTGCCATCCATTCCGCCCCGTGCAGGTCTCCATATAACCAACCCCACAGGAGTGGGACCGTTACCGAAATAGCGACCCGGAAACCCCAGCCCCAGGCGGGCTCCAGGTATTCCGAACGCAGGCGCCTGTTGATGTATTTATAAGAGGACGAAAGTATCATGTACAATATGCTAAGATAAGAACAATAAGCAAATGATACCCGGAACTTTTTTTACGGGAAGGCAACAGGGATTATTTTTTAATAAGCCATAAACCCGGTCACCTGTTCTTCTATTGCGTTCAATGTAAGCTTGTGCACGAAAGTTCCGGCAGCATCCATCTCTTCATTAATACGGGACAGGGGTAATTTGTTATAATAGACATTCATTTTCAGGTAATGCAGGATATTGGTCATATGCTCTATTCCCCTCAGGTTTCCGCCGCGGCCATCTGCCAGACCCACCAAAAGGGCTTTTTTGTGCCACCAGCATTTCCGGATATCCGAATGATCCAGCAGCGCTTTAAGTACTCCGGGAAAGCTGCCGTTATACTCCGGCATGACAAAGACAAACTTTGCGGAAGGGATAAGTAATTGATTTTCCAATGCTATAAATGCTTCATTACGATCAAGGGAATTAAAACCCAACAAGGAGAATAGGCTTACATGTGCCCCTTTTTGTTGCAACAAATGATAATAATGATCAGCGACTTGTCGTGTCCGGCTATCTTTTCTATTGGTACCCGATATAACGGTTATCATGAATACGGAGAAGTAGAATAAACAATATGGCCACAAAGATAATCACAATGGCGCAACCTCATTAATAATTATGGATTTCAAACATTTTCACCTTGCTGCAGCCTTGTGAGTTTTAGAAACAGTCCTCTATTCTGTGGTTTTTATAATCGCATAATGATTATCTTTGCGCCAGAATAACCGGAATTCTCTGGTTGTATTAAAATAGGTTACCCTGTTGTAATGCGTCAATATTGGTGGAAAATTCTCTGTATTGTGCTGCTTGCCTTTGTGCTTACCGGCGGCCTCCTTTGCTCCGTCCCTGAGAAATTTATTCTCAACGAAACTATCCGGAATGTATATTTCCATGTACCCATGTGGTTTGGCATGATTATCCTGTTTACCATAAGCCTGGTATACGCGATCCGTTACCTGAGGCATGGTCATTTACAGGATGACATTATCTCGCTCCAATTTATCCATATGGGTCTTTTATATGGAGTGCTCGGATTGATTACCGGTATGGAGTGGGCTAAATTTACCTGGGGAAGCGCCTGGAGCAATGATCCTAAACAATTGGCCTCTGCCTTAAGCATGTTGATCTATTTTGCCTATATCGCATTACGCGGTGCTATTCCTGACTACGATAAGAAAGCGAAAATAGCAGCAGTATATAATGTGTTTGCTTTCGCGTTGATGATTCCTTTACTATTTATCTTACCTCGCCTTACGGATTCCCTTCACCCGGGTAACGGCGGCAACCCCGGGTTCAATACCAAAGACATGGCCCCGGAATTACGGCCTTTATTTTATACGGGCATAGCAGGCTGGACTTTACTGGGAGTCTGGCTGAGTACCTTGGCGATACGTCTTAACTTATTAGAGAAAAAGGATTTATTACATGAAGATCTATCTTAAAATGGTTGCATTTTTTCAAAAAAAACTACTCCCCTTATTCTTGTTGCTGGGCACGTTCCCTGCCCTGGCACAGGACCGCCCTGAGATGGCAGATACCTTTCGCTCAGAGGGTAAAATATATGTTGTGGTATTGGTTATTTGCACTATTTTTGCCGGCATTATTTTATTCCTTCTTTATTTGGAAAGAAAGATAAAACGATTAGAACAAAAAAAAACTGACACTAATTAATCTCTTACTTTCATTTTTATGGCTAATATAGCTGAAGCTACAACACATACGGAATACAGTTTTTTCCAGGGTGTAGAACGCAACTTTGACAAAGCGGCTCAATTCACCCGTTTTGAAAAAGGGATCCTGGAGCAAATCAAAGCCTGCAATTCCATACTACGCATTAAATTCCCTGTCCGTATAGGGAACGATGTAGAAGTCATTGAGGCATACCGGGTACAGCATTCTCATCACAAACTACCTTGTAAAGGCGGTATCCGTTTTAGCATGGATGTTAACCAGGATGAAGTAATGGCATTGGCCGCGCTGATGACTTATAAATGTGCGATCGTTAATGTACCCTTCGGCGGGGGTAAAGGGGGTATCAGAATAGATCCTAAAAAATATACCGCCTTTGAGCTGGAAAAAATAACCCGTCGTTATACTTCCGAACTGGCTAAGAAAAATTTTATTGGTCCCGGTATTGATGTACCGGCTCCTGATTACGGCACCGGAGCCCGGGAGATGAGCTGGATCGTGGATACTTATGCATCGCTCAATCCCGGCGAGTTGAACGCGCAAGCTTGTGTAACGGGTAAACCTATTGCACAAGGTGGTGTTCGCGGCCGCACCGAGGCTACCGGCTTAGGGGTGTATTATGGTATAAGGGAAGTATGTAATGTAGCCGAGGATATGGACAACCTGGGATTGACTACCGGTATCGCAGGAAAAAAAGTAGTGGTACAGGGTTTAGGTAATGTAGGGTACCACGCTGCCAAATACTTTCAGCAAGGCGGCGCGGTAATTGTAGGGCTTTCAGAATATGAAGGCGCCATTTATAAAGCTACCGGGCTGGATGTGGAACAAGTGATCGAACACCGGAAAGATACCGGGTCTATCCTGAATTTTCCCGGTGCAGAAAATATTACGGTAAGTGAACAGGCCCTGGAACTGGAATGTGATATTCTTATCCCCGCAGCATTGGAAAGCGTCATTCATGGCGGGAATGCCGCCAGGATCAAAGCTAAAATTATCGGGGAAGCTGCCAACGGGCCTATTACACCCGATGCAGATGTGATCCTGAACCAAAAAGGGGTGATGGTCGTTCCGGATATGTACCTGAATGCCGGCGGTGTTACGGTTTCCTATTTTGAATGGTTAAAAAACCTGAGCCATGTACGTTATGGCCGCCTGGAAAAACGCTTTAGCGAAAACATGTATGGCGAAATTGTTCAGGCTATGGAAAGTATGACCGGCAAACGTGTATCCGAGATGGAAAGAAAAGTCTTATTGCATGGCCCGGATGAGGTTGACCTGGTCTATTCCGGCCTGGAAGATACGATGATCGGTTCTTATCATGAGATCCGGGAAGCCTATAAAGCTAACGCCGGTGTTGAAGACCTGCGTACCGCAGCTTTCATCTGTGCGATCAATAAAGTAGGTGTTGCTTACGAAGAATTAGGGATATTCCCATAATATCACTCCCGCATTTTGCCAGAGAGGCATGGATATACATCCATGCCTCTTGTTTATTGATCAAAGAATCACTAGCCTCTCTCTCCTGTGCTATTTGTGTTTTTCTACAGCCAGGTATTTAGCCCTGATCACCGCCTGAACAGGCTGCCCCGTCAGCTTACTTTCCAGCCAGGAAGTAATGTCAAGGTAAGAATAGGCCCTCGTTTCAAAACGGCTGACCATATGGCCTTTTAATTTGGACAATAAAGTCTGGAAGGCCTGCGCCCGGTTTAATGCAGGATGCCGCATGGCCATTTTTAAAAACTGGAAGACTTCTTCTTCCACAATGCTCATATTCCCCATTTTGGCCATCATCCGGTACACCGATTTAGAGAGGTATTCCAGCAAGTCATAATTACCCAGTTCATAATGTGCAATAAGGTGCAGCAGGCGTGCATAGCATTGCAGGTCCATCCGCAGATCCGTTTTCCAGTTAATGATCTTATTCAGGTAATCAATGGCCGTATCGTTATCACCGCTGCCAAAATACAGGCAGGCTATTTTATAATAGAAAACAAGGATGCGGTGATTGTCCAGGTGCAGTTTATACGCGCGCAATTGCGCTTCAATATAAGGTACCAGCACCAGCCCCTCACTAAACCTGCCCTCCAGGAAGTGCTTGTTGATCTTTGCCGTGTAGAGGTAAATAAAGTTAGGCACTCTATAGCTCTCATTCTTTTGCACCAGCTCTTCCTGCTCCAGTGATTCCATAAGCGCTATGGCCTCATCCAGCTTCCTGAAGTTGCGCAGGTAAAAATGAGCACTTGCCAGGTTATGCAATCCTTTAATATAGTAAGACACTTCTATACTTTTCATCACCGGGTAACGCTCAAAAAGCAATACCCACTTTTGTACATAGCGATAATACCTGAAAAAATCCTGCATAATGAATTTCAGCCAGCAATAGCTTTGGTACAGGAACAGCCTGGGATAGAACCCGCCGATATGCTCCACCCCTTCCGCAACATGGCTGTTGAAAAACCGGCGCAGCTCCAGCTCTTCCTCTTCATTGTGCGCATGGCCGTTGGTAATATACCAACTGTACAATTGTAAGGATAGGTTAGATAAACGGTTGACTATTTCCGTTTTTTTATTGACCTCGTTGCTGGCTTCGGCCAACTGGTCCGCACGTCCCTGCATGCTCCGGGTAATATGGAGTCCTTCAATGTTCTTTTCCAGGAACAATACCTGTTGCAAATAGCTGAATTGATGGGTATGCAGGATCATTTCCTTCAACTTTGCCAATACTTTCAGGCTTTGTACATAGAGGCCCTTAGTGTATAGTATCCGGGCATAATCCATTTGTTCATGGATCCGGAGATCAATATTATCCTGCTCCTTGAGCAACCTTAAACTGGACAGGAGCTCCGCATAAAGCTTTCCCTTAATATTAAGCAATTGCTGCTTCGGGGGGCTATCAAAACGCTGAAGGATCTTTTCCTCATCGTAATCCTTCATCTTATCCAGGATGTCAAACAACTGGACGGTCCTTAGATTTTCCCTCCGGGAATTACGGGTAACATATAGCTTGAAAT
>CAZFKK010000132.1:0-988 GCA_964519735.1 uncultured Taibaiella sp. | reverse complement strand
CTTGAAATTCTTTTTTTCTGCCTTGGTCAGCGATTTTACCAGGACAAACAAAGCGTCTGAGGATCGGTTAAACATGATTTTATAAATAGGTTAAAATACTTTACAGTACTCGATTGCAGCCATTTTTCCTCTTGTTCAAAGTGATGTAATTCCACATATTTTGGTTTTTAATCCCCGGTGAACAAAAATACTTTTACCAGCTACAGGTATTTATAAAAAAGACAAAGGCAAAATTTTGAAGGCAGAACAAAGATAATGGAGGAAAATTAAAATTGACCCCATTTATAAAAAAATAAGGATGAACGACAAAAAAATACTAATCTTAGACACTACGCTCCGGGATGGAGAGCAGGTGCCCGGCTGTAAATTGAATACCAGAGAAAAGATAGCGATTGCCCTGCAACTTGAATCCTTAGGGGTGGACATCCTGGAAGCAGGATTCCCTGTCTCCTCTCCCGGGGACTTTGACAGTGTTTACCAGATCGCACAAACCTTAAAAGAGGTTACTATCTGTGCTTTAAGCAGGGCGGTCCTGCCCGATATCGAAGCAGCGGCAGCGGCATTAAAACCAGCCAGAAGACCTCGTATTCATACCGGTATAGGCACTTCGGATACCCATATCCGTTTTAAATTCAGATCCACCAGGGAAGAGGTGTTAGCCAGGGCAGTACAGTGTGTCACCTGGGCCCGGAATTTCACCGATGACGTGGAGTTCTATGCAGAAGATGCCGGGCGCACCCAGAATGAATTCCTGGCAAGGGTAATTGAAGCCGTAATCAAAGCAGGAGCTACCACTGTAAACATACCGGATACTACAGGCTATTGCCTTCCCCATCAATATGGCGAAAAGATCGCCTACCTGATGAATCATGTACCCAATATCGACCGGGCCGTTGTCTCCTGCCATTGTCATAATGACCTCGGATTAGCTACCGCCAACTCTATTGCCGGGGTCTTACAGGGTGCGAGACAAATAGAATGTACGATC
>CAZFKK010000131.1:3754-7876 GCA_964519735.1 uncultured Taibaiella sp. | reverse complement strand
GAAGGATCTAAATACCTGATTATCTATATAGTTTTTAGATCCCTCCAAAGTCGGGATGACAATATATGTTAAGTGCATTTCACATTTTAATACCCTTGCTTTTAATCCCAATAGCTATGGCCGGGTAACGCCGGTTTATGGTGTTTTTGTCGGTGCTAAATATAATTTTGCTCCCGGTTTTGGCGTCTTCGGCGAGCTGGGCTATGATATTTCTTTTTTGAGAATTGGTCTGTGTGCTAATTTTTAACAGGTAAGCCCCTTTACGCCAGGAAGGGATGAAGGATTTGTTGCTGCATCACGGTTGGGTATGGGATCTTTTAAGAGTGTTGTTTAAATCCCATGCCTGGCCGAATGCCGGTATAGCGTATGCGCTTCAATAAGTGGCTATTCTTCCAGTAAATTCATTTTGAGCGCTACTTTAACCAGGCCGGCCGTATTCTTTACCTGTAATTTCTGTAAAAGCTGTAACCTGTATTTCTCTACGGTTCGTTGTCCCAGGAATAGCTTTTCCGCTATTTCAGTACTGGTATATTCTTCTACGATCAGGTGCAGGACCTCTTTTTCCCGGCCTGTTAACCTTGGCGCAGCCGTTGCTTTAGGGGTTGCCTGGAGTTTCAACATGCTGTTCACCAGCTCTTTTTCAATAGAGGGTTCTATGTATTGAGCCCCGCTGGCCACGGTCTCTATGGCGGTAATTAAGGTTTGCTGGTCGGTGTTCTTAAGCAGGTATCCCTTGCAGCCCCGTTGCATCATGCTGCGTACATAAATGATGGTATCAAATCCGGTAAGCGCCAGCATGTTTACCGCAGGGTATTGCTGTTGTATGCGCTCTGCAAGTTCTTCCCCGTTCATGCCGGGCATTTGTATATCCAGCAGGAGCACGTCCGGTTGCTGCACCTGAAGCGCTTCCAGGAGCGTTGCGCCATCCTGGTAACAACCGGTCAGCACCAAATGGTCATAGCCGGCCAGTACTTTTTCTATACCGTTGATAACTAAGGGGTGATCATCAATGATGGCTACTTTTATTAGGTCTTTCATCTTAAGCGCAAGGTCAAATGCTTAAAATTAAGCTTAAATTCTTAGGAAAAGAATTTTTCTTGGAAAGCGGGCTTGCCGTGTTGCGGCCGGGAAGCAGATACCAGGTGTTTATGTTCCTTTAAACTTCCGTTAAGCGTACCGCTGTGCTCAATCAGGCTCTTCCCCGAACTCAAGATCCCAGACCGTGGCTTTACCCGCTCTCTGGTCAATGGTGATGATGCCCCGGGACGCTTCTATCTTTCTTTGTAACAGGTCCCATGCCTCAGCCTGTCCCTTATCAGGCCATGCCTGGTTTTCCGGAGCGCCGGAGGCTTCCAGGGTGACATATATTATCTGTTCCTGCCAGTTGAGCTGAAGGAGCAGATGACTGGGGTTGCTGTAGGGAATGATCATCAGTAACATTTCCTGGAGGATCCTGAATATCTTTTTTTCTCTTTCTTTGGATAAGGTGGGAAGCCCGTAAGACTGGTACTCTATCGGGATGCCTTTTACCAATGCTGTTTTTCTGCATAATTCGTGTAAACCGTGATCGATACCATTGCGCAGCAGCATTTCCGGCATCAGGATATGAGCTGTGCTGCGCAGTACACTCGAAGATTGGTCCAATAAATGCATCACCTCACTGATATCTTTGGCATTGGCATGGTGCCGGTATTGGTCCCGGACTACACTAAGGTTCAGCTTGGCCATGGATAACATGCTGCCTATGTCGTCATGAAGTTCCAAGGCGACCCGCTTACGTTCCTCTTCTTCTCCGTTCATCAGGGCTTTCATCTTCGCAAGCTCGGTTTCTTTCTTCAGGGCATTTGTTTGCTCCTGCATCAGGAGCTGCTTCCTGTTGTTATTGCGCTTAATGATAAAATAGAAGAGCAGGGAAAGCAGGATACCCAGGATACTTCCGGCCATCAGTAAGTTCTGCCGGACAGTGATGGCTTTCTGCTCTGCTGTCTTCAGCCTTTGCTGTGCCAGTTTTTTTTCTTTTAAGGCAAGGCGGTATTTATGTTCGAGAATATTGGCTTCTTTTAATTGTTTTTCATTAACGATGTCATCACTGAGGCTGGAGAATAATTGCTGGTAATGATAAGCTTTATTAAAATCTCCTTTTGCCTTATATAGGCTACTCAGACCATACAGGGGCCTGAGGGCATAAATTTTTACTTCAAGTTTCTGCGCATCCTCATAGGCTTTCAGCCAGGCCTCTTCGGCCTCATTATAGTTATGGAGCATAAAAGAATAATGGCCGATATTGAACAACAGACTTATCCCTACAAATTTGTTGAAATCAGTAGCCTGGTAGATGTGTTTGAAGCGTTCCAGGTAAAATCTGCCTGCCTCCGTATTTCCTTTGGCCAGGTTTAAGCGCGCCAGGTTACCGGTTGCCATAGCCTGGGTCTCTTTATCGTTGCACAATTGGCTTATTTTCAATGCCTTTAGGTATAGGTTATAGGCCTGTGTAGAATCAATGGAGACATAAATATTCCCTTTTTTATTGATGATATTGCCTAAGGTAACAGAGTCTTTTTCTATAAGGGCATATTCTTCTGCTTTATCCAAATACACTAAAGCTTTTTTTACGTCGTCCATTAAATGCCAGACAACGGCAAGACTGGTGTAAGTGTTGGCCCTGCTCATAGATAGGGAGGTGTCCTTGTCGGCCATGATGATGGCTTTGTAATAATAGGAGGCGCCTTCCTTATAATCACCTTTGACTACATGGCAGGTGGCTATTGCGGAATAGGCCTGGAAGATCCATTTTAAATCCCTGGAATTGCAGTATTTCAGGGCTTGTCTGAAATAATGGATACTGGCATCAGTATTCCCGGAGTCATATTCGAGTTTGCCTAAGGCGAGTAAAGATCTGATAATTCCTTCCCTGTATTGTAATAAATGGCTTTTGACCAGGGCTTGATTATATAATGTAAAGGAATTGTCTGAGAGATGGTCCGTGTATCCGGCTCCCCTTTCAATCAGGGTATTGATCTCCTTAATTTCTTCCGGTGTGGAGATTGCTCGGGGGAAATGAAGCAGGGAGCTATTCGATTCACTCTGGCCTCTGGCCAACAGGCAAAAGGAACCCATAAGAAGGAAGAGTAACAATAACTTGTTCTTTGTCGGGATCATTGAAGCATTGTTGTACACCATCAGCTATATTGCGCCCTCAAAATTAGTCAGAATGTTTTTGCGGATCAACGGAGTATTTATACTACATTTCGAAAAGGAGTATTTTCCTCTCTTTTAAATACATGTATTAACTAATATTTTTGTAAATAATTAATTAGCCAATTGACTTACTAAAGCCAAACGTACATGAAATTTTTCATCATTGGCGACATTTTTGAAAGGGGATGATTTTAAGCAGATATTAACTTTTAATCTTGATTTTTAGGCGTTGTTAAGAGGTCTTACAACGTTTAAAATCAAAAAACGAAAAACAAAACTTCAAGACCTTATTAAAAACCGATAATTATGACAAGGAGAATTGACTTATTAAAACAGTTTGCCACTTGTATGCTGTTATATCCGTTCTTTGGGATGGGCATAGCTCATGCAAAAGATTTGCCGGCAAAGCAAGCAGTACCGAATAAGCCTGGTCCTGTAACCATACAGGGTTTCTGTGCTGAAAACACAACCGCTAAGATACCGGATGCCTCAGGGATGTTTTTCATTGAAAATAAAGGCCAGATTAAAGACCAGAATGGTATCCGGAGAATGGATATAGATTATAAGCTCGTTACCGGATCAGCTATTAATATTTTCATTGGAGGCGGAAATATTCATTATCAATGGAACAGCAAGAATAAAGAAACCGGAGAGATAGAAAGTAACAGAGTAGATGTAACTTTAATAGGTGCGGCTAAGAATGCGAGCCCGGTTAGTGAGCATAGACACTCCTATTTCGAACAATATTACTTCAATGCGGAAACGGTAAGGGCTGAGGCCTACAAAAGGATTGTTTACAAGAATGTCTATCCTAATATTGATTGGGTGCTTTATCTGAATGATGATAAACTTGAGTATGATTTCAGGGTGAATCCCGGAGGTAAGGTGTCTGATATTAAACTACAATATGACGGTTCTCAGTCA
>CAZFKK010000131.1:2355-3744 GCA_964519735.1 uncultured Taibaiella sp. | reverse complement strand
CAGTCACTTGGACTTAATAAAGACGGCAGTTTTTTTGCTAATAACTTTACCGGTCAGGTTAAGGAAAATGCCCCGGTTAGTTTTGAAGCCAATGGGAAGAGTGTAGCTTCTCATTTTGTATTGTCCGGAAATCAACTGGGTTTTAAAACAGGAAAATATAATCCTCAGGAAGTCCTCATCATAGATCCGATCGTGGAGTGGGCGACCTATTACGGTGGCATCGGTCCTAAATATAAGTATGAGTTTTGGGGCTCCGTGATTGATGTGGCTGAATGGGATATTGGTCTGGCTACTGCTTTTGACAACGAGTTGAATGTTTATTTGACCGGGTACACCAATAGCCTGACAAATATAGCCACTACAGGGGCTTTCCAGCAAAGTTGGGGCGGTAGCCTTGATACACTTTCTGCGCCTAATGATGCATTCCTGGTTAAATTCGATAAGACAGGAAAGCGTTTATGGGCCACTTATTACGGGGGGAAAGGTAGCGAAAGTGGTAATGCTATTGCTTGTGACGAGCAAGGATACGTATATATTGTAGGAGGGTCAAACAGTAAAGATATTACCCTCGCTTCACCCAACAGTCATCAAGATACAGTTAATGGAGCTAGTGACGCATTTATAGTTAAATTTGATGGGGACGGGAATCGTTTGTGGGCCACTTATTTTGGCGGTAATGGTATTGAGTCAGCAACTTCAATAGTTAGTGATAAAGGGGGGCATCTGTACGTAGCAGGAAACACAACCAGTACCGACCAACTCACACATCTGGCACAGGGTGCAGGCATTGTCTTTCAAAACGTAATAGGAGGAGGACAGGACGCCTTTCTCACCAAGTTTACTGAAGATGGGGCAATACAATGGGCTACTTACTATGGTGGAAGTGGGACTGATGAAGGCCGCTCTTTGGCTTGGGATGCCATAGATCAGGTTGTTTATTTGGGAGGACAAACGGATATTAGTAACAATTTAGGTACACCCAATGTCTTCCAGGAAAATATAAACCAGGCCGGCGATGCATACATAGCCAAATTTACAGTGCAGGGGCAAAGATTGTGGGGAACTTACTTTGGTGGTGATGGGCTGGATTACGGAACAGACGTAGAAGTTGATGATGCAGGAAGTATTTATCTAACCGGCACCACCATGAGTAAGACATTAGGTACTCCAGGCGCTTTCATAGATACTCTTGAAAGGATCGGTTCTTATTTGGCCAAGTTCTATCCTGATGGTAAACGGGATTGGACAACCTATGCCCCGGGAAATGATCTCTACGTTGCCGTTCAAGGTCTTAGTATATACATCGGCGGACAAACTGCAGACACATTCGGAATTGCAACCCCAGGTGCGCCTTTCGAAAAGCTTGTAGGAGCTGCAGATGTATACTTA
>CAZFKK010000131.1:0-2345 GCA_964519735.1 uncultured Taibaiella sp. | reverse complement strand
CCTAATGAAGTTTGACACTACTGGTGCACGCGAATGGGGAACCTATTTTGGAAGCAGCGCCAATGATAATGGAGGTTACCTGGATTGTGACGGTTTCGGAAATATCTACCTCACCGGTCGTGCTACTGTGCCATCGGCGATAACAGGCGGTATCGGCTTAGCAACACCTGGTGCTCACCAGACGGAATGGGCCACCGGTGGAAATCCAGGTGCCTGGGATGCCTTCTTAGTAAAGTTTAATGACTGCATAACAGATTTAGTGATTACTATTGATAGCGTCACTATGGGTGTTGCCGGTTCAAGTGTTTACAAGGACTTTCAATGGTATAAAGATGGAAACCCGATTAGCGGCGCTAATGATTCTACTTATAAAGCTACAGCCAATGGAATGTATTCTGTTTTCGTAAGAAGCGCGTTGAACGGATGTCCTGATTCGGCCTGGTATAATATTACCAGTTTCATAGAGGATGATAGTACCAGTTCTATTGCTGGCATTAACAACCCGAAAATACAAATATACCCCAACCCAGCTCACGATAGACTGTTTGTTAAAGCGCCTTTTAAGGTCAACGTAATGTTGAAAGGCATAGATGGAAAAGTTGTCCTTGAGGCTAAAGATGTGCAATCAATGGACATCAGAAGCCTTTCTTCCGGAATGTATTTTTTACATATTACCGACAAAAATGGATATTTCATACACACGGAAAAATTGATAAAGGCCGATAAGTAAATTAGCATAGTATCAAATCAAAGGTGGCAGCATAAAACCGACGGTATATTGCTGCCATCTTTTTTTTACGAATGAACCTTGTTTCACTATTCCCAAAGTATATGAATCACAAATTCCTCCTATTGATGCTTTGTATGAAAGTTTTGTATACATATCCATCCTTTGCTCAGTTGGTAGGCATCAGAAATGGTGATGGCGCTCCTTTAACAAACACCTGGTGTTATGAAGATACCATGCATCCCCTACAGGGATTCCCCGCAGGAGGGGAATTTTCCGGATGCGGCATTAAAGAAAAAAACGGCACCTTCTATTTTAATCCCCAACTGGCTGCAGAAGGTGCTACAAAATTCATCCATACCTGTACGATCACCTACACACCTCCGTCAAGTACGGGCTACAGCAAGGTCTATCGCACGATGAACGTTAATGCACCGATTGTGATTGATGCAGGGGGAGATAGGGTAATTTGCAAACATGGGACCGTTGAATTGCCCGTCTCTAGCGCCTATGGAGCATCCTACCAATATAAATGGTCACCTGGTAACTTGCTGGTTGACTCTACAAAAAATCCGGCTAGAGGATCAATTGATATCCATGGTTCCCAGACATTTTATTTAACCGTGGAGGATGTCAACTCTGGCTGTGTTTCCTACGATACAGTAACACTATATGACAAGTCTGTATTTGCAGAAGTGCTGGAAGATATACCGGACACCATATGTAAAGGAGGGAGCCTGACCCTGAATGCTAAAGCGTATGACAATTATGCCTACCAATGGTTTGTTGGTGGGAATAGCGTGACGGAGGGGCTTGAATTCAATTATGATTTCCAAAATGGAGGGAATCATTTATTGTTGTTGGTGGTGCAAGACGAATTTTGCCCGGATACGGTAAAGCAAAATATTCACGTTTTGGATTTTCAGTTGGAATTGCTGGTGAATCGTCAGCAAGTGGAACTTACGGAAGAAATAACGCTCAGCAGTGTTAATGCTTTTAACGATTACTACATCACTTCCTGGCAACCCAGCCATTTATTTCCGGATCAGACTGCTTACAGTCAATCCATTACTGCCGACAGTACCCGGCAATACACCATTACCGGAGCTACTTCTTTTGGTTGTGTCGATACGGCTTCTACCTTCGTTACCGTAGTACCCAGGATTTTTATGCCCAACTCATTCAGTCCGAATGGTGATGGGCTCAACGACGTGTTTAATATTGTGAGCTTGGGAGATGCCATCGAGGTGGTGGACTTCGAAATATATGACCGCTGGGGCAAAAAAGTATGGTACGGGAGAGGAAACAGTTATACTACGGGCTGGGACGGCACCAGTAAGGGTATGGCCATGGATGTCGGAACTTATTACTACATCCTGAAGGCTGTGACAAGACAGGGAATGACGTTTAATAAACAAGGGGATCTTATCCTTATTCGATAAACAGATGGCGGTAATGCATTTGTTTGGGTGGCTACATAGGGCAGATTCATCGAAGCGCCCGTTGTTCAGAAAATTTTTTTATCATTACTTCGGCGGCGCTGCACCGAGATGGCTGATTAATAATCTTTAAAACAAGAAATCAAATGACAAAAAAACTTTACCTTAATTTGAGGTTA
>CAZFKK010000130.1:0-7919 GCA_964519735.1 uncultured Taibaiella sp. | reverse complement strand
CTATAAACCATTCCTCTTAATATCAGTCTTAGTAGCTTATGGAAACAATTCTTATTGTAGATGATGACATCACCTTTACAAAGATCATGGAGCGTTTTCTAAGGAAAAAAGGCTATCTGACCGCCATTTTTCACAACGTTAAGGATGCCTTGTCCATTTTAGACAAGCAGCCGTATTCCCTGTTTCTGCTGGATTATCGTCTGCCTGATGGCACCGGCCTTGACCTCATGGCTGCGGCGCAGGATAAAGGAATCAATGTCCCTACAATTATGATGACCAGCTTTAATGATGTCCGGACTGCGGTAAAAGCCATGCGTTCCGGTGTTTTGGACTATATTACAAAGCCTGTAAACCAGGATGAGCTATTAATGGTCATTGCAGCGGCTATCCACAAAGAAGACAGCAGGAACACCCCAACACACTCCATATATCTGCCCGCATTTGTCGATGGCATCAGTCCGGAAGCACAAAAACTCCAGGAACAGATTCAATTAATTGCTCCCACAGACATGTCCGTTATTATCCACGGAGAGAGCGGCACCGGTAAGGAATATGTAGCCCGCTTAATCCATAGCTTAAGCGACCGGGCTCAACAAGCCTTTGTTGCTGTAGATTGCGGGACATTATCAACAGAACTAGCTGCCAGTGAGCTTTTCGGGCATCTTAAAGGTGCCTTTACCGGAGCATTGCAAAATAAGACGGGGAAATTCGAAGAAGCCGGTGGTGGTACACTATTTTTAGATGAAATCGGCAACCTGAGCTATGAGGTACAGGTTAAGTTACTTCGCGCCTTACAGGAAAGGGCCTTTTACCCGATTGGCGGCAATAAAGAAATAAAATTTGATGTAAGAATAATTGTGGCGACAAATGAAGATTTAAGTCTGCGTATCAACCAGGGAAAGTTTCGCGAAGATTTATACCACCGGTTAAATGAGTTTAAAATTAATGTTCCTGCTTTAAGAAACAGGCAGGAAGATCTACCCCTGTTTGTTGATTATTTCATCAGGGAATCCAATACTGCCTTGAAAAAAAACGTGCAAAAGCTCGCCCCCGATATTATTGACTTATTCAAAAAGTATGATTGGCCGGGCAATCTCCGGGAATTAAAAAATATTGTAAAAAGATTGGTCTTGTTAGCTTCCGGGCCAATTGCAGCAAAAAAAGATCTTCCGGAAGAAATGTTATGGGCTATGGACCATGCTTTGCCAGATACCGGAACAGATTTAAAAGCCTGGCAGGAAAACACAGAAAGAGAGCTCATTGAAAAAACACTCAAAGAGGTGAAATACAATAAGCTAAAGGCTGCAAAACTATTAAATATCAATAGGAGTACCCTATATGCCAAAATGGAAAAATATAACCTGGATAGTTAAATATATAGTAATTATTGCATTTCATCCTTCTTTAAAATATGGCTTTCAATTCCTTTCATCAGGTCCCGGAGCTGATCCCATACATGCTCCAGGACAAGTGGATCAACAGGCTGATCGTTATGAATGGCTATTTCCATCTTTCTTAAGGTAGCCCCGAGTTCAGTAGCCCCGATCTGAGCAGTCCTTCCGGCAATACGGTGCAGGATAAGGCTCGCTTCAGATGGCTGATTATGCATTCCAGCTTCATGAAATATAGCCATGTCTTTCGTGGTTTCAGCTATATATTGAAAGAGAACGTCCTTGATATCTTCCTGGTTACCTGCAAGCATGCGCTTCAGAATGCTTTGATCCAGGCCTTCTACTTCTGTTGAGATAGAAGGCGCAAGGCTATAGATCGTATGGGGTTTCAATAATGACATCAACTCCCGCTCTTTAAAAGGTTTCAAAAGTAACCCGTCAAATCCATGACTTAAGATCTCCTCCTGTTCCTCAGGCAATGCCTGAGCGGTAAGTGCAACAATAACTGCCCGGGAAGCATATTTATTCCTTATTTTATGAAGCAATTGTATCCCGTTTATTCCCGGCATCCTGATGTCCATCATGATCATGGATGGTGCTGTAGAAGATTCGTAACGTAATAAGGCTTCAGCAGAATTAAAGCTGAGGTGACTTATCGTATGCTTTGTCAGAATATCTGAACATAGTCTTAAAATCAGCGGATCATCATCCACTAACCATACCATTCCCTGGTAAGAAAACGATGGCCCTTCCGGCTGCTCCCTGATGACCGGGTATTCAAAAGAGGGATCATATTGAATATTGAAGGTAAAACAAGACCCTTTACCTGGCTCACTGGTTACAGCAATGTGACCACCCTGCCCCTCAACCAATGCCTTCACAATACTCAAGCCTAAACCACTGCCTTTATATCGTTGTTCAACGGACCAATCAATTTGCTCAAACTGATCAAAAATCCGGTCTTGCATGGAGCCGGGAATGCCTATACCCGTATCGCGCACCTCAAAAGCATAATGCTCCTTATCCTGTATTGTTTCCCGGGTCACCTTTATACTGACCTGGCCTTTATCCGTAAATTTAATAGCGTTACCTATGAGGTTCATTAAAATCTGTTTCAATCTGAATTCATCTCCAAGGACAAAATGTTCGGTTATTTCCTCTTCATGAAGCAGCAATTCGATACCCTTTTGCTCTGCCTGGTATTGCAAGATGGATATTGTCTCGTTCAACACGGATTGAACACTAAAATTGTGCTTTTCAAAAGTAAACCGGCCCGCATTGATCCTGTTATAATCCAGGATCTCATTAATCACTTGTAACAAATGTTCTGAAGAATTCTGAACAGCGTCCATATATTCTTTATCAGGGGAATCCTGCAGCCTTATTTGTTCGGCATATCCGATGATGGACTGAAGGGGAGTCCTTATCTCATGGCTCATATTGGATAAGAACCGCTGTCTGGAAAGGCTGTGCCGCTCGGCCTCTTCCTTAGCCTGCTCCAGCAATAACCTGTATTTCGTATTTTTATTAACTTCCGCCAACATTAAGAAAACTATGATCACCGCAAATAAAAAGAAAAGAAAGAGGATCAGGTAAATGCGGCTGATACTTCTGTCGATACTGTCCTTTGCTTCATGATGTGTTAATTCCGTCTGGTAGGTGATGTTCTTTTCAATATCAGCAAGCAGATCGGCAATTTTGTTATGGAAAGAATTTTCAAATGATGCCAATTTAGCTTCTTTTCTGAAAAAATCAGCGCTCCGGACGCGCTGTTCATGACCCATTGCATTGATAATTCTTTGTACTTCATCAGAAACATCCTCTTTCCTGGTTTGCACTATAGTATCAATCTTTGTATTCACCTCTTCCTGTACCGTTCTTTGTACTTTTTTAGGCTCATTCTTTTTTGATTTAAACAATTTCTTCAAAAACCCTTTCTTTTCTATAGGCTCTTCTATTTCTTCTGATTCAACTTTAGTCGTGATTTTATTTTGTTCCTGGGTAAAAACCACACTATCTATCGTGGGTTTATCTATGGATATGATGGAATCCAACAATGCCGCATGTTTCAAAACAGGATTATTACTTTTTAATGCCCGCCGGAATTCCACATAATTAATTAAAAGCTTTCCCCTGATTTTTAAAAGGCTATGAATAGAATCAATGAGTTTTACCTGGTCATAATTATCAGCGCAAAGCACACGCAAAGAATCCGTAAATAATCTCAAGGTATTAGATTGCGTTAAAAAAGTTTCAAATGAATGATCATTGGTAACCATATTTCTGAAAGTTTTCTCAGACTCATTGATCTCAAAAAAAATATTATTGACTATAATTAGTTTTTGGTTGGTATAAGATAGATCCTCTACAGAATTATATATTTCCTTGAAAGCAAGCTTATTGACAAAATAGGATCCGATTAATGCTAAGGAACAAAGCAAAAATGCAATGATAATTTTGCCTTTAATAGAAGTCCTGAAATTCAAATCGCTCATTAAACTTAATTTAATTTACCAGGAATAGTATGATGATGCCTCCTGGTTATTTGTTCCAAAAATAAACAGAATACATGAAGTAAAGAACCTACTTTCTATTATAAATGACATTCCGGCGACTTCTGCCTTTTTCCTTCCGCCATTGCCAGGGAGCAACAGGAGTTTGTTCCTGCCATAGACCTACTTTATTTTTTCTGGCAATATCCTCCAGCGCTGCCCATTGCTTATTTTTGTCATATTGTTTGTAGTGCCAGGCGAGACCAGCCTGGAGTAATGCCGTATTCAGCAATTTATCGCCCACCCTTACCGTACCTACAATACGGCCATAGCGATCTATATCCTGTTGCTCTACGGTCACCGATTTACCTGCACAAAACTCCCGGGTATAATCCGTGGCTACTTTACCAAATGCCTGGCCCCTTTCCGGGCAGTCTATTCCATAGAGCCGTACCTTCACCGAAGTATGATCAACTAATAATAAGGTAATCGTATCCCCATCAGCTATGCGCACTACTTTACCGCTAAGGGTATGGGCATAGGGAAGAATGGGAAACAGGAACAATAAAAGCAGCGCAAAAAATTTCATCGCGCGAAGGTAATCGTATCGGGGTCTAAGCGAATGGTTATTTACAAAGTGCTAACAATAAACAATCCTCAAAGATCCGGCATTCAGGAAGATGGCTTCTCCAGCACCGGTTTATCATATTTACCTTATTTTTGAAGACATTTTACTTGAATCAAGACATTTATTTATGAAAAAATTTCTTTTCTCCCTCATTACAGTAGCATGCTTAAGCCCGGCAATAGCCCAGTCGAAAATACAAACCGTAAGTATTAAAACAAAAATTGCCTGTGATCATTGCAAGGCATGCGGCAGTTGCAGTAAGCATATTGAAACCGCTCTTTATAATCAAAAGGGCGTAAAACGAGTGGATGTTGATGATAAAAAAATGGAGATCATTGTCTCTTTTAATACACAGAAAATCAACCTGGATAAAATCAAAAAGACGATTGCGGCAAATGGTTATGATGCCGACGATCAGAAAGCCACACCGGAATCCTATGCTTTATTAGACGGCTGCTGTAAAGAAACCGGGAAATAGGCCTACGGATCACTTATTTGTTGTGACTATTCTGCCCAAATAGAAACTGTGGTATAAACTGTGTCACCGTTTTCCCTTATTTCTGCCATTATTTTCTTTTGGGTCTTTTGATACGCACAATAAACCGTTCGTTATCCGGCTCATTGATAAAATCAATATCAGGATATTTTTGCAAAGCTCTTAAAATCCCACTTCCTACTCCTCTGTATTCTAACAAGTCCGGAGCAAGGGAAGCGATAATATTATTTCTTGACCGTCTTACGCCTTTTTTTATCTGTTCTTCCGTCAGACTATTAGGCAATTTTCCCGGGCTGATTATTTCAATCCTGTCTTCAAATACAAATAACTTAATGGAATCATGTATAATAAACAAATGGCTGCTCTTCCGCCTGGAATAACAGCCATTTGTTACGCTCTATTTCATCTTCAGGATAAGATCACTCTGGTACAAACGCCGTACCCGGCAATAACTTAGTACCTGTAATGTTCCGGTTTGAACGGACCTTCTTTAGGGAGTCCCAGGTAAGCCGCCTGAGCCTCAGTCAAAGTATCCAGTACAACGCCGATTTTGGCAAGATGCAAACGGGCCACTTTTTCATCCAGGTGTTTCGGCAATACATATACTTTATTCTCGTATTGAGTATTATTCGTCCACAATTCTATCTGGGCCAATACCTGGTTAGAGAAGGAGTTAGACATCACAAAAGAAGGATGGCCGGTAGCGCAACCCAGGTTAACCAGGCGGCCTTCAGCCAACAGGATAATGTCTTTGCCATCAATATTGTAAATATCTACCTGGGGTTTTACGGTATCTTTAGTGTGACCGTAGTTATCGTTCAACCAGGCAACGTCGATTTCAATATCAAAATGGCCGATATTACAAACAATGGCTTTATCCTTCATTAATTTGAAATGCTCCCCGGTGATAATGTCCCGGCAACCGGTAGTGGTCACCACGATATCTGCTTCCGTCACCGCATCGATCATCTTCTTGACTTCAAAACCATCCATAGCTGCCTGAAGGGCACAGATCGGATCAATTTCAGTAACGATCACCCGGCAACCGGCTCCCTGCAGAGAAGCGGCAGAACCCTTACCCACATCTCCATAACCGGCGACAACAGCTACCTTACCGGCCATCATCACATCAGTGGCCCGGCGAATAGCATCAACGAGAGATTCTTTACATCCGTATTTATTATCAAATTTGGATTTGGTGACACTATCATTAACATTAATGGCAGGAATAGGCAAAGTACCTTTGGCCATACGTTCGTATAAACGGTGTACACCAGTAGTCGTTTCTTCAGACAATCCTTTGATATTCTGAATCAGCTCCGGGTATTTATCAAACACGATATTGGTCAGGTCGCCGCCATCATCCAGGATCATATTCAGAGGCTTGTCTTCGCTGCCAAAGAATAAGGTCTGCTCGATACACCAGTCCGCTTCAGCCTGGCTTTGTCCTTTCCATGCAAAAACACCCACACCGGTTGCTGCAATTGCCGCAGCGGCATGATCTTGTGTAGAAAAAATATTGCAGGAGCTCCAGCGTACTTCAGCACCCAGCTCTACCAGTGTTTCGATCAATACGGCCGTCTGGATGGTCATATGCAGGCAACCGGCGATACGCGCACCTTGTAAAGGCTTTTGGGCACCATATTCGGCGCGGATACTCATCAATCCGGGCATCTCTGCTTCAGCGAGCCTGATTTCCTTACGTCCCCATTCAGCAAGGCTAATATCCTTCACCTGGTAAGGAAGGTTTAAATCAATATTGGGCAAACTAGTTGACATAACAATCTATTTTAGAAGTTGGGTACAAAAGTAGTGGATTAGGATAAAATAGAAACATTTATAAATTTTTTCAGAACAAAAAGGGTAATAATTGTATTTTTATGGAACAAATGAACAAATTAAATGGAAAAGAACAAGTTAAAAGAGAAATCACCGGGGATGCCGCCCGCGTTGGACGACAAGGATTTTGCCATATTGCGTTTATTGCAGGAGAATGCCAAAATTACGGTCCGGGATATTGCCCGGCAGGTACACCTGAGCCCAACACCAGTTCATGAACGGATCAAGAGAATGGAAGAATCAGGGGTGATCCGGCAATATGCAACACTTGTGGACCATACCAAGATCAATAAGGGCCTGATGGTCATCTGCTACGTGTCCCTTAAAGAGCATAGTAAAAAATCAGGACTCCGGTTCATCAAGACCATCCAGGAACTGAATGAAGTGATAGAATGCTATAACATATCCGGAGAATTTGATTTTATGCTGAAAGTGGTTGCGGAAAACATGGATGCTTATTATGATTTCCATGTCAATAAATTAAGCCAGATTGAAAACATGGGACATTTACAAAGTGTATTTGTCATGGGTATCGTGAAACAAACCCATCAGTTGGTCAACTGAGCGGAGTATCACTTCTGAATTTCTTTAAGACTTTCGGCTGCCGCTGCTATCGTATAGTCAAGATCTTCCCGGCTCAGGGCATTGCTGATAAACCAGGTTTCAAAGGCAGAAGGCGGCAGGTAAACACCTCGTTGCAACATAGCATGAAAAAAGAGGTTAAACCGGTCATTCCGGGCTGCGGCTGCCGTACTGAAATTGGAAACGGCCTGTTCACTGAAGTGAATACTAAGCATACTTCCCAGGTGATTGATGACATAAGGCAAACCCGATTCCCGCAACACCTTATCCAAACCCTGCTGAAGATAATCCGCCTTTTGTTCCAGGGCTATATAGATTTCCGGATGTTCCTGCAAGTCTTTAAGTAAAGTATATCCCGCCACCATGGCTAAGGGATTGCCACTTAAAGTGCCCGCCTGGTAAACATTCCCCAATGGAGCTATATGCTCCATTATCGCTCTTTTACCCCCAAAAGCGCCTACGGGCATACCCGCTCCGATCACCTTTCCATA
>CAZFKK010000129.1:4359-7958 GCA_964519735.1 uncultured Taibaiella sp. | reverse complement strand
CATTCAAGTTTGTGTACTTTTGCTTTCAGAATGAAATGGTTCATCAGGTTATTTTTATTGCTTGGGCTTTTCCTGTTTGGAGAAGCGGGATTACATGCCGCTTCCTGCCAGCATCGCCACCCATATTCAGGCATTAAATACCACAACAACCTGGCCGATGGTACCCTTAGGACTCCCATACAGCAACCCGGCTATGCCCCCCCTATCCAGCATAAAAGAGAATACCGGAACATAAAAGACGCTGAAGAGGAAGACGACGACAGAAGAACTTTACGACAAAAAAAGAGAAAGGACCTCGAATCAAATGCCGGGAAATTCACACTCCACAGACCTCCTGCAGCTCCCCGGATAATCAGCCAATACTACTTTCCCCGAAGAAAAAGCGCAACATCTCCCTATCCTCTTTTCTGTGCAAAACACTACAGGTTGTATAACCTGTTCCAGGTCTTCAAGATTTAAAATCTGATGCTTTCGGGCACTTATCGAAAGTACCGCAACCTCTCTTTTCCTATACCTCACAATTACTGCACTGTCTTCCTGAGAACAGCCTGCCTTTTGTTTTATAAGTTGCCGACTTAGCCTTAAGCTAATGCCCGTAACCTATGCGAAACTTCGGAACAGGCTATCCTCGTCAGGCGTTCTAGAGTCCGCACTAAAGATGACACAACCCCAAAGAAGCATCCAATTGCACTTACATTAAAAAAATCAGGAAATAAACATTAAATATCATAAAAAAAATCATGAAGCGAATACTCATGCTATTGAACTTGTGTGCGCTGATGTGCCATACAAGCTGCAAAACAGAAAATAAAGAGAAAGAAACTGAAAGTAAACTTCTGGTGACTAGCCCACTCACCATGGACACCTCTATTGCTAAAGAATATGTATGCCAGATCCGCTCTATCAGACATATCGAGATCAGGGCGCTGGAACACGGCTATCTTGAGAAGAGTTATGTGGATGAAGGACAATTTGTAAAAAAAGGCCAGTTACTGTTTCAGATCATGCCCAACATCTACGACGCTGAATTACAAAAAGCGCAGGCAGAAGTCAACTTCGCTGAAATTGAATACCAAAACACCAGGAAGCTTGCCGATAGCAATATTGTAGCGCCAAATGAACTGGCTATGGCTAAAGCCAGGTTGGATAAGGCCAGAGCCGAAGCCTCGCTGAATAAAATCCATCTTCAGTTTACGACAATAAGAGCGCCCTTCGATGGCATCATCGACCATTTGCAAGCCAGGCCGGGCAGCCTGCTAGGCGAGGGCGACCTGCTGACAACACTTTCAGACAACAGCAAAATGTGGGTCTATTTTAATGTACCGGAAGCGGAATACCTGAACTATATTACTAAAACGAAAGAGGACAATCAGACAGTAAGTCTGCAAATGGCGAACAACGAAATATTTGACCAGGCAGGCATAGTAGAAACTATTGAAGCTGATTTCAACAATGAAACAGGTAATATCTCCTTCAGGGCCACTTTCCCCAATTCAAAAGGTGTATTGAGGCATGGCGAAACGGGTAACATCCGGATGCTGGTGCCGCTTAACCACGCGCTCATTATACCACAGAAAGCCACATTTGAAGTGCTGGATAAAAAGTATGTGTATGTAGTAGATAAAGACAACCGGGTAAAGTCAAGGGAGATAACAATAGGCGCAGATATGATAGATTTATACGCTGTTACTTCCGGTATTACCGAAAATGACAAAATACTTCTCGAAGGTTTGCGGAAGGTAAAAAACAATGATAAGATAGTATTCACTTACGAAGACCCGAGATCGGTGATTACCCAATTGATATTACCTGCAGAATAAATTCAAGTACTAAAACTAAAAAAAATGTTTTATAAATTCTTACAACGACCTGTGCTCGCCATAGTGCTCTCAGTCGTCATCATATTTATGGGAGTACTAGCCATTGAAACCCTCCCTGTATCACAGTTCCCCTCTATAGCCCCGCCCATGGTGGTGGTAAGTGTAGCCTATCCAGGCGCCAGCGCGGAAGTACTGGTCAACTCGGTAATCGTCCCGATGGAAAAATCCATTAACGGCGCCCCCGGTATGAAGTACATGACTTCTGACGCCACAAGTGCGGGGGAAGCGACTATACAAGTTGTATTTGACCTGGATACCGATCCTAATACTGCCGTTGTCAATGTTAAAAACAGGATTGAACAGGTTACGAACCGCTTACCCCTGCTGGTACAACGAGAGGGCATTGTGGTTAATTATACATCACCCAATATGTTGATGTACGTTAACCTCTACAGTAAAGATAAAAATGCCGACCAGAAATTCCTGTACAATTATGCTAATGTAAATATTATTCCGGAGCTCAGCAGGTTGAAAGGTGTAGGTAGCGCTAATATTCTGGGTAGCCGTCAATATGCCATGCGTATATGGCTGAAACCGGATCGCATGCGCGCTTATAATGTATCGACGGACGAAGTCATGAAGGCACTCGAAGAACAAAGTATCATCGGCTCGCCCGGAAGAATCGGTCAGGCTTCGGGCAAGCGTTCCCAATCGCTGGAATATGTGCTTACTTACCAGGACAGGTATAACAAGCCCGAACAGTATAAGAACGTTATTATACGGTCCAACGCCAACGGCGAAATCCTCCATTTACAGGATGTTGCCGATATTGAGTTAGGAAGCGAATTCTACGATATTTACTCCAATATGGACGGACACCCTTCGGCGGCAATTACCCTGAAGCAAACTTACGGCAGTAATGCGAGCGATGTTATTAAAGAAGTAAAAGCGAAACTGGCGGAAATTAAAGACAATGCTTTTCCTGCCGGCATGGACTATCAAATCAGTTACGACGTATCCAACTTCCTGGATGCTTCTATAGAGGAAGTCGTACATACCCTTGTAGAAGCATTCATCCTGGTGGCCATCGTAGTGTTTCTCTTCCTTGGCGACTGGCGTTCAACACTGATCCCTACGCTAGCCGTACCTGTATCGCTGGTAGGTGCATTTTTCTTTATGAAAATGTTCGGGCTTACCATCAACCTGATTACCTTGTTTGCCCTGGTACTTGCGATCGGTATTGTGGTAGACAATGCGATTGTGGTGGTGGAAGCAGTACATACCAAAATGGCAGAAGAGCACCTGTCTCCTTTCAAAGCCGTAAAGAAAGTACTGCGGGAGATCAGCGGAGCCATTATAGCCATCACCTTTCTAATGACAGCTGTGTTTGTACCGGTAGCATTCATGACCGGCCCGGTAGGTATCTTCTACCGCCAATTCTCCATTACCATGGCTACAGCTATAATCATCTCCGGTTTTGTGGCCCTTACGCTTACACCGGTGTTGTGTGCTATGATTTTGAAAAATACCCATGGTCAGCCCAGGAAGAAAACACCTGTCAACAGGATGCTTGATGGTTTTAATCATTGGTTTGAGCGGGTGACCGGGAAGTACACGGGATTCCTGAAACTTATTATCAACAGAAGGGCCGTCACTTTTGGTTTGCTGATTGCATTTTGCGTCGGTATATGGGCTACCTCCCAAAGCTTGCCAACAGGCTTTATACCTAATGAAGACCAGGGGATGATCTACGCCATTATTCAAACCCCGCCCGGGTCC
>CAZFKK010000129.1:0-4349 GCA_964519735.1 uncultured Taibaiella sp. | reverse complement strand
GGGTCCACGCTTGAGCGGACCAACGATATTGCGCGACAGCTGCAGGGCATTGTAAAAAAAGTGGAAGGCGTTCAATCCGTATCGGCCCTTGCAGGCTACGAGGTATTGACAGAAGGCAGGGGCTCCAATGCAGGCACCTGCCTGATTAACCTGAAAGAATGGTCGGCACGAAAACATGCGGCCAAAGAAATCATTGAAGAACTGGAACAGAAAGCAAAAGCGATACCGGGCGCTACCATTGAATTCTTCCAGCCCCCTGCTGTACCAGGCTATGGGGCCGCCGGTGGTTTTTCTCTGCGCCTGTTGGATAAAACCAATTCGGGCGACTATAAGACTTTCGGGAAGGTGAATGACGAATTTATGGCTGCCCTGGAAAAGCAGAAAGAACTGTCGGGCTTATTCACTTTTTTTGCGGCAAATTATCCTCAATACGAAATTGAGATCGACAACAATGCAGCCATGCAAAAAGGGGTTTCTATCGGCAAAGCCATGGATAACCTTTCGATACTGATCGGCAGCACCTACGAACAGGGGTTTATACGCTTCGGCACCTTCTATAAGGTGTATGTTCAGGCATCGCCGGAATACAGAGCCTTGCCTGATGACCTGCTGAAACTATATGTAAAAAACGACCGTGATGAAATGGTGCCTTATTCGGCTTTCATGAAGATTAAAAAGACCCAGGGCTTAAACGAAATCACGCGTTATAATATGTACACGGCCAGTGCCATCAACGGCGCTCCAGCCCCGGGTTACAGCAGCGGAGAAGCCATTAAGGTTATCCAGGAAGTTGCTAAGAACACACTGCCCAGAGGCTATGGCATCGACTGGCTGGGGCTTTCCAAAGATGAGGCTGGCCGGGGTAACGAAGCCTTGTATATATTCATCATAGTTCTAGCCTTTGTGTACCTGGTGCTGGCCGCCCAATATGAAAGTTTTATTCTTCCCCTGGTGGTCATTCTCTCTTTGCCGGCGGGTATTTTAGGGGCATTCCTGCTGGTGAAGCTTATGGGCTTATCGAACGATATTTATGCCCAGGTAGGGCTGGTCATGCTGGTAGGTCTCTTGGGCAAGAACGCGGTACTGATCGTAGAATTTGCCGTACAGAAACATCAGCAGGGCGCAACCATCGCCCAGGCTGCTATTGAAGGCGCCAAAGCTCGCTTCCGGCCCATCTTAATGACTTCATTCGCCTTTATTGCCGGGCTGATCCCGCTCATTTTTGCCACCGGCCCGGGGGCAATCGGCAACCGCACTATCGGAGCTTCATCGGCCGGTGGCATGCTTCTGGGTACACTTGTAGGCGTTATCGTTGTTCCGGGGTTGTATTATGTATTTGGCAACATGGCTGAAGGCCGGAAGCTGATCAAGGATGAAGATGAAGTCCCTTTAACCGAGGATTTCACCCACAGCAAAAAGAAGAAAAAAATAAGGTTCACGTTCTTCAAAGGCAGAGACATTGATTCAATAACGGACGAAAAAACCAAGCAAAATGATTAGAAAAAGCATGCATAAATATTTAGGGCTTGCCTGCCTGACACTGACCTGTATCAGTTGTGGAATTCCTAAGGTAATGGAAAAATCAGCCAGCAAAGCTGTGCCTTCTTCTTATGGCACCACAACCGATTCTACCAATTCAGCGGCAATAAGCTGGAAAGAATTCTTTACAGACCCTAACCTCAAAGCTTATATTGAAACGGCGCTCAGCAATAACCAGGAGCTCAATATTACTTTGCAGGAGATAGAAATCAACCGAAATGAAATCAGGGCAAAGAAAAGCGAATACCTTCCCTTTGTAGGCCTGCAGGCCGGTGCAGGTATCGATAAGGTAGGGCGCTATACCAGCCAGGGTGCGAGCGATGCTTCAACAGAAATAATGCCGGGCAAAGAGACCCCCGATGTGTTGCCCGGCTATCAACTGGCACTACACGCTTCCTGGGAGGTTGATATCTGGCACAAACTGCGCAATGCGAAGAAGGCTGCCGTATCCAGGTATCTCGCCTCAGTTGAGGGAAAAAACTTCATGCAAACCCTCCTGATCGCAGAAATCACACGTTCCTATTATGAACTATTGGCCCTGGATAACCAATTGGATGTTGTGAAAAAAAACATCGACATTCAAAGCTACGTGCTTAACATCGTAAAGCAGCAAAAGGCTGCAGCAAGGACAACGGAGCTTGCTGTACGCAGGTTTGAAGCGCAGGTGTTGAGCATCAAAAGCCTGCAGTACGGCATTCAGCAAAAGATCACCACCACCGAGAACCGGATTAACTTCCTACTCGGCAGGTATCCGCAACCTATCACCCGGGACACCCGATCATTCGACAACATCATCCCGGCAGGCGTTCATCCGGGAATGCCCTCGCAATTGCTGATGAACCGTCCGGATATCAGGATGGCCGAACAGGAATTAGCAGCGGCGAAGTTGGATGTAAAGGTCGCAAAAGCGCGGTTCTACCCTTCGCTAGGCATCTCCGCTTCCCTGGGATACCAGGCCTTTAATCCTTTATATCTTATCAAGGCGCCACAGTCGCTGTTGTTCTCGCTGGCGGGTGATCTTGCAGCACCGCTGATCAACCGGAATGCGATCAAAGCGACTTATTACACCGCCAATGCCAAGCAGGTGCAGGCAGTTTATAACTATGAGCGCGTACTACTTAATGGTTATATAGAAGTAGCTAACCTGTTGTCGAAGATGAACAACCTTGACCTGAGCTATGAACTGAAATCCAGGCAGGTGAATGCCTTGACGGAATCCGTACAGATCTCTAACAGCTTGTTCAAATCGGCGAAAGCAGACTACATGGAAGTTTTACTGACCCAACGCGATGCATTGGAAGCGAAATTTGAACTGATCGAAACCAGGAAGGAGCAAATGAATGCGCTGATAGCTATTTACCAGGCCCTTGGGGGTGGATGGAAATAAACCAACATTGTCAATTGAATAGCCCTTGCGATAGTTCGGGATTATAGGGAAAACACCGCCGCCGCTTTAGAAATAATCGGCGGCGGTTCTGCTTCTTATCCCGCGATCATCCTACCTTTACCTTCCATTTTGAAAACGCCATAAAAAACAACACAGAAAGCATGTACATCATTTACGGAATAAAAAACTGCGACACGATGAAAAAGGCCTTCACCTGGCTGGACCAGAAAAGTATCCCCTACCGGTTTCATGATTACAAAAAGGAAGGCATTACGGCCACAAAGCTTAAAGAGTGGTGTCGCCAGGTAGGATGGGAAATACTCCTCAATAAAAAGGGCCAGACCTGGAGAAACCTGGGGCCGGAAGTTCAGGCCACTATTAAAACCCAACAGCAGGCAATTGCGGCTATGGCCGCCCAACCCAGTATGATCAAGCGACCGGTTCTGGAAAAGGACGGCGAGGTCATACAAACCGGGTTTAGTGTACCCGAATACGAACAACGCTTACAAGGCTAGCCAGGAGTGCCGGTTCAGGAGCAAGTATTCATTTAATAAAATACCCCGGCAGGGGGCAATACAATGTCAATATTAATCCCGATTTTTGTCTTATGAAAAAGATGACAATCCTCTTATTTTTCCTGCTGCCTTGTACGCTACTGGCGCAGCAGCAGGTCATGACCACTGATCTGTTGTGGAACCTGGACAGGGTCAGCGCTATCAGTCCCAGTCCTGACGGCCGATCTTTGCTGTATAAAATGACCAGGACGGATCCTGGTACGGAACAAAGCAATTCCAGTTATTTTTTGCTGGACAGAACCAGCCATCAAAGCGCCCCTACCGAGCTGCTAAAGGACAAACAATTTGTACAGTGGGACAACAACGGCCTGTATGCCCAAAAAGATACGGAACTTTTGAAAAGTACAGATAACGGAAAGACCTGGTCCCCCGTTTCCGTGCTGCAGAAAGATGCGGAAAACATCCGTGTATCTCCTGATGGCAAATGGATAGCCTTCTCCAAAGAAGTAGAAGGAGCAAAGGTTTTGGGCAAAGATATTTACCCGGACGCCGGCAAGAGCACGGCGCAGATCTATAGCGACCTGAATTACCGCCATTGGGATACCTGGAATATGGGTAAGCTCAACCATGTCTTTGTAGCCAGCATAGACAATCCCCGCACGCCCGTCCGCGACCTGCTGCAGGATGAACCCTACGATTGCCCTCAGAAGCCCTTCGGTGGTGCAGAGGACTTCCGTTTCAGCCCAGACAGCAAAAGCATTGTGTATGTAACCAAGAAAAAGACCGGTAAGGCATATGCCATCAGTACCAATACCGATATCTATGCCTACGACATCAGTGACGGGAAGACCAGGAACCTCACAGAGGGCATGATGGGCTACATCATAGCCCATCATGCCCTCTGTGAG
>CAZFKK010000128.1:0-8009 GCA_964519735.1 uncultured Taibaiella sp. | reverse complement strand
AACAAGCCCGTATTCCTGATCGTGAATAAAGTAGATAATGCGGAACGTCAACTGGATGCTACGGAATTTTATATATTAGGCTTTGATCCCACCTTTTTTATCGCCTCCATTTCCGGAAGCGGTACCGGAGAACTGCTGGATGGCGTCACGGAACTGATCCCGGACCATAGCCAGGCTCAGGCCGTTGAAATGGAATGGGAAGAAATTGAAGATGAAGACGGTAATATCATCAGGATGGAGCGGGAGAAGAACCCCATTCCTAAAATAGCGATAATCGGTCAGCCCAATGCCGGCAAATCAACCTTATTGAATGCCCTTACCGGCAAAGAACGGACCATCGTTTCCAGTATTGCAGGCACAACAAGGGATTCCATTCATACGCATTATAACCAGTTTGGCAAGGAATTTATTTTGATTGATACTGCCGGTATCCGTAAGAAAAAATCGGTACAGGAAGACCTTGAATTTTATTCTGTCATCCGCGCCATTAAAGCCATGGATGATGCCGATGTCTGCATGTTGCTCATTGACGCTGTTCAGGGCATAACCGCGCAGGATGTCAACATCTTCAGCCTGGCCATGCGCAAAGGCAAGGCGATTGTGATCCTTATCAATAAATGGGACCTTGTTGAAGGAAAAGAAACGAATAGTGCCCGTGATTACGAAAAAAGATTAAAAGAAAAGATAGCTCCATTTACAGATGTGCCGGTTATCTTCACTTCCGCATCTGAAAAGACGCGTATTTTCCAGGCTATGGAAAAAGCCCTGGAAGTGTTTGACAACAGGTTAAGAAGGATTACCACGGCAGCGCTCAACGAGATCATGCAGAAAGAGATAGAACGCTTCCCACCGCCTGTGGCCAGAGGGCAGATGGTACGTATAAAATTTGTCATGCAAATACCCACCCATACGCCGGCGTTTGCCTTTTATTCCAATCGCCCGGATGATATTAAAACCTCTTACCGTAATTTCCTGGAAAACAAATTACGAAGCCATTTCAATTTTAACGGAGTACCGATCAAAATTTTCTTTAGAAAAAAATAGCGTTTTCTATGTCTGCTGTTCTTATAAAGTACCTATCACTTTTAGTTCAGCTCAAACGCTAGCTTTATAACAAGCGCCAACTCGAAAGAATGTTGCTGCGCCAAAACCCTGAAATTTTTAAGTTCTGCCTGTAATTAACAGTTTTTGCCCTGATGCCCACAGATACCAGCAATACCATCTTCCAACAAGCTGTAGCCTTTGTCAACCAAACCAGCCAGCACCTTTTCCTTACCGGGAAAGCAGGGACCGGTAAAACTACCTTCCTGAAACATATCAGGGAAAATTGCTTTAAGAAATTAGCTATAGTCGCGCCCACAGGGGTAGCTGCGATCAATGCGGGCGGGGTCACCATTCATTCTTTCTTTCAATTGCCTTTCGGCACTTACCTGCCTACTTTCAAAACGGTATGGGGTGGTGAGTTTCAGAATGTTTACAATAAAAACCAATTACTGGGCAAAGTAAAGTTAAACAGTGCCAAACGTGATCTCATCCGGGAACTGGATCTATTGATCATTGATGAGGTATCCATGGTCCGGGCCGACATTATGGATGCCCTGGACGCTTTATTACGATCGGTAAGGAGGAGAGCACATGAACCTTTTGGCGGTGTTCAGCTTTTATTGATTGGCGATATGTTCCAGTTACCTCCTGTGGTCAAAGACAGCGAACGGGAAATGATGGAAGAATACTATGAAGGCCCGTTTTTCTTTCATGCTCATTCTATAAAGGAAGCGATGCCGGTGTATATAGAGTTGAAAAAGATATACCGTCAAAAGGATACCGGTTTCATTGCCCTGCTCAACAACATACGCAACAATGATTGTACTTATGATGACCTGGAACAACTGGACCAATATTATCAGCCCCATTTTTCCCCGGAAAAAGAGGCAGGTTTCATAACCCTGACCACCCATAATTACAAAGCTGATGCGATCAATCAGCGGGAGCTGGAAAAACTTCCGGGCCAAACCTACCAGGTAGCAGCCAAAACAGAAAAAGAGTTCCCGGAGCATGCCTACCCTGCTGAAAAAATATTGTACCTCAAAGAAGGGGCACAAATCATGTTCATTAAAAATGACAAGGGCGAGTCCAGGCGTTACTATAACGGTAAAATAGGTACGATAAGCCGTATTGAAGATTCCGGGAAAAGGATCTTCGTGGTCTTCCCCGAGCAACAGCTGGAAATGGAAATAGAGCGGGAAACCTGGCGTAATATTAAATTTAATTATGACAAAGAACGGGACGAAATTAAGGAAGAAGAGTTAGGTACCTTTCAGCAATTTCCCATACGGCTGGCCTGGGCGATAACCATTCATAAAAGCCAGGGGCTTACCTTTGAAAAAGCCGTGGTGGATGCCGGCCAGGCCTTCGCTCCAGGCCAGGTATATGTAGCCCTGAGCCGGCTTACCCGTTTGGATGGACTGGTGCTGCACAGCCGTATCCTCGCGGATAGTATCAGGACAGATGAACGCATCCTGGACTTTTCTAAAAGTGAAGAACCGGAAGAAAGGCTGGAAGCTGTGCTTATCGATTCCCAAAAGATATTCACAGAGCAAAGCCTCCTGAAAGCATTCAACTGGGACAAACTAACGGTATTAGCCTCCGAGCACCTGGATGAGTACAGGAACCGCGTGCTGCAGGAGAAAGCAACTGCTGTTCAATGGGCCCTGGCCTGGATCAGTAAAATACAGAACCAGAAACAAACTGCGGACAAATTCATTCCTTCCTTAAATACCTTTTTCAGCCAGGGTAAGAAAGCTCATGTTTTGTTACATGACCGTACAACTGCGGCGGTACAATGGTTTGTAAATACGCTGGAGGAACAGGTCATCGTCCCCCTCCGGGAGCATATCCAGCAGCAAAAACAACAGCCTCGCAATAAAAAATATGTCAAAGAATTGCAGGAACTGAGCTTGCATTTCGAAAGAAAAAAATATGAACTGACACAAGCTACCGCCGTTACCGAAGCATTAGCCCTGGCGCTGGATCACGCAGAGGTCATGAAGCGCGTACACCAGCTACATAGCCCTTTGGCCATTCCCCTACCGGCAGAGGAAACACCCCCGACAGCCAAAGCCAAAGCGGCAACAACCGGGGAAACGAAACAAGTATCCCTGAAATTATTTAAAGAAGGAAAGACCATAGCCGAGATCGCACAGGCCAGGGGTATGGTAGCGAGTACTATTGAAGGCCATTTAAGTCACTTTATTGCTACCGGTGAAGTGGAGAGCACTGAATTGGTTCCACTGGAAAAGCTTACGAAAATAATGGGGGCGCTAAAAAAAACGCCTGAAGCTACCTCAACCCTACTCAGGGAGCAACTGGGCTCCTCTTATTCCTATAGCGAACTGAAAGCGGCCATGGCTTTCTGGCATAAAGAAAACGACGACCGGAAAACACCTAAAACAGCTAATGCACAATGAAAAAAATAATCCTGGCGAGTACCTCCACTCTTTTTGGCGAAAACTACCTGGCTTACCTGGAACCGGTGATACGGGAACTTTTTCAGGGCATCCGGGAGCTGGTATTCGTACCCTATGCCCGTCCCGGCGGAATCTCTCATGAGGAATATACCCAAAGGGTTGCTGAAGCATTTGAACCCTACAATATCAAGGTAACAGGCCTGCACTCTTTCGATGATCCCATTGATGGCCTCAGGCAGGCCCGGGGCATTTTTACCGGCGGGGGCAATACTTTTTTGCTGGTGAAACAACTGCATGATTTAAAACTAATGTCCGTATTGAAAACTATTGTGGAGCAGGGAATACCCTACCTGGGCACCAGTGCCGGTAGTAATATAGGGGGCATCAATATGCAAACGACCAATGACATGCCTATTGTTTACCCCTCCAGCTTTGAAACTATGGGCCTCGTTCCCTTTAACCTTAATCCACATTACCTTGACCCGGACCCGGGCTCCAGGCATAACGGAGAAACAAGAGCAACCCGCATTGCAGAGTTCCATACGCAGCAAAAGATCCCCGTGGTAGGATTGAGGGAAGGAAGCTGGATCAAGGTAACCCCTGCCGGCATCACTACAGAAGGTAGTGTACCTTCGCGTATTTTCGAGCAAGGTAAGGAACCTTATGAGCTAAACCCCGGAGCTGCGCTGGATTTCCTCTGCGATCCGGCCTGAGCCCAATGATACTGATTGATTACTCAACAAAAAAATTGCAATGAATATGAAAAAGCTAATGACCATTTTATTAGGGGTACTCTTCCTGGGCTCCTGCAAGGACAAGGGTCTGGAACCGGTAACCGGAAAAAATTCAAAAATTATCCTGGAAGATATTTATTTCCAAGACCTTATTAATGGCCAGGAATTAATAGGCCGAGCCTATTTTGACTTCTTTGTACCTTCTGAAGACGGCAGCAAGGTAGACACCATTAACTGGGTAGATACCTTCAATATCAGCAATCCTTACGGATATACACAGACCTATGATTTCAATACTCCTTCCCGAACCCAGGCCTTTAACTTCAGGGTTCGTTTCCAGATCAAAGGAGGGCAGGCGAAGAGTATGTCGGTCAAAAAATTTTACTTCAAGAGCCAGGACAAGATACATTATGATGGCAAGCTCGAGGTCAACGGCGCGGACAGTTCTTTCAGTACTCCACCCCTGTCCTTTACTTTCTAACCCCAAGCCTGCCTTTACCCTAAACAGATGTCCATTAAATGAAATTTGAACAATATTCCATCGTCCCTGAGCTCAAACGAAGCCTGGAGGAATTAGGCTTCCGGCGTCCTACCGATATTCAATTCAAAGCTATTCCTTCTATCCTGAGGGGAGATGATGTATTGGCCATCGCTCAGACAGGCACCGGTAAAACAGCAGCCTTTGCCATTCCGGTGCTTCATTTGCTGCACCGCCGCCAGGATCCTAAACGGAGAAAAGAAGTGAAGTGCCTCGTTATGGTACCGACCAGGGAATTGGCAGTGCAAATTTCAGAAGTATTTCAGCAACTGGGGAAATATACCCGCTTAAGGATACTGGGCTTGCATGGTGGTGTGGACCAACAGCCCCAGATAGATCAATTGAAGCGGGGCGTGGATGTCCTGGTAGCGACACCCGGAAGAATGTTTGACCTGGTAAGCCAGGAGTATATCGACCTTAGCGGGGTACATACCCTGATCCTGGACGAAGCCGATCATATGCTGGACCTTGGCTTTAATAAGGACATACAGGATGTCTTAAGGCATCTGCCCAGAAAACACCAGACCTTATTTTTTTCCGCTACGATCGATGCCCGTATCAAGGACCTGGCTTATGCTATTGTTCATAATCCTATCCGCATCCAGATCTCCCCAAAAGATCCTGTTTCCAAAAATGTAAGCCATTCGGTAGCCTTTGTAGAAATGGACGATAAACGTTTTTTCCTGGAACGGCTGGTCAAAGAACTTCCCGAAGCTAAAATACTGATCTTCGTCCGCACGAAAGTCCGGGCAGAACGGGTGGCAAAGGCTATGGAACGGGTGGGCATACCAACGATGACCATGCACGGCAGCAAGGACCAGGAGGACCGGTTGCAGGTAATGAATGCATTTAAAAACGGGGACATAAAGATGGTCATCACCACAGACGTCAATGCAAGAGGGATTGATATACCGGATGTTGATTTCGTGGTCAACTATGACCTTCCCGATGTAGCAGAAAATTATGTACACCGTGTTGGCCGGACAGGACGCGGGATCAAAAAAGGACAAGCCGTATCCTTCTGCAGTCCGGAAGAAAAACCGATGCTGGCTGCAATAGAAAACTATATGGGGAAGGCAATTAAAGTGATGGATGTAGATAAGGTGGATTACTTCGAAACGGTTCATTTCACAGAAGACATCCCCAATGACAACTGGCGGCTCTTGCTCGAAGAACAGGAAAAGGAGCTGCGACAAAAAAGAAAGAAAAAGAAAAAATAATATTTTTTTTTGGAACTTAATAAAAGATAATTACCTTTGCACTCCATCCAGCAAAACGGTTGGATATCAGTTCTTTAAAAATGGAGGCATAGCTCAGTTGGTTCAGAGCATCTGCCTTACAAGCAGAGGGTCCGCGGTTCGAATCCGTGTGCCTCCACCCTCTGGAAGCCCCGCAAAATTTTTGTGGGGCTTCTTAGTTTAAAGTCTTCAGGAAAAACCATTTTCGGTTCAGGTAACTACAGATCAAGCATAACTACCAAGCCTTTCTATAAATTCCAGGGGCTTATATTCTTTCAATGTTTTACATTACACTAATCTGACTGCCTGATATTCCATTAATAAACGTATCAACAAAACTTAAAATTTTGTTTAATATTCTGTCGCCGATTTCTAACGAGTAAACAAAATATCATCTGTCTCTTTTTCAGCACCTTTAGGCATCGGTATCGTTTTCCTGATGTCAGGAAAATGATACGCAATTTCCTCACCTGCATTTTTACACACATCATTACTTTGAAGCCCATGTGTGGCAACCTGGTGTAATTAATGAAATGGATTGAACATCCTGCTCACCTATTAAAAACCATCAAAAAAAATTAAAATTTAAGTTGGAGATCCCCAAAAGGATATTTACCTTTGCACTCCCTTCAGCAAAACAGCCGAATAGTTCTTTAAAAACGGAGGCATAGCTCAGTTGGTTCAGAGCATCTGCCTTACAAGCAGAGGGTCCGCGGTTCGAATCCGTGTGCCTCCACTACGAAAAAGGACAAAACAGATTAATCACTGTTTTGTCCTTTTTTTATGTCTGCTATCGTAGCGACTTATTGCTTTATGATTTTTTCAACCTGGGCCAATGAACCGTCCTTATTTCTAAGTTGCAGCAGGTATATGCCTGCCGGCAAATCTTCTATAGCTATATAAGAAGCGTCTGTAGTCTTACGTAATATCCGGCCATCAATGGTTGTCAGGGATGCATCCATCTTGTGGTTGCTGATAATGTGAATACCTTCATTTGCAGGGTTTGGATGGATCTTTATCGCATTTTGACCGGCAGCATTCGATATATTCAGGTTACTTACACTATAAACTTCCGAGGTGTCCATACAGCCATGCTCACCACTGACGATCACCCTGTAGTTCCCATTTTCTTTAAGCAAATAGTCCTTTTCTGTCGCTCCCGGAACGGGTACACCATTAAGAAGCCATTGATAAGTGTTATAGGAACGCGACGTGCTTAATATATTTACGTTGATGGTAATATGCGGATCCAGTATAATTTCTTCTACAATGAAAGTATCCGCCCTGGGATTGCAGGCATCTTTCTTATAACTCACCCAATATTTTCCGGGGCTGGTAACAGGACGCACTTCTTCGGTCGATCCATCATCCCAGACATAACCGCCCTTTGCTATAGCAGTAGCCATTAAAGGAAGTGCAGTGCCCGAACATAGGATCGTGTCCAGGGTGGTAACCAGCAGAGGGCTGGCGATAGGTAATACAATATCGTTGCCCAGGCCATGTGCATTGACAACGGTATCCTTGGTTCCGGTAATTCCTTCTGTTTGGAAATAGCTGCGCCTGAAGTCACACGCAGCCCCTAACAGGTCGGGTTTCATAATGACACCCACACGTCCGCCGCCTATAAGCAATAGTTGGTTATCTTTCCTTCTGATAGCCCAGCCAAAACCTCCGGAACCGCTTGTGGAGTCCATAACGTACTGGGATTGACGCATACTTAGAGAATCCCAAACGCTGAGGTTGTATTGCGTCAGAAAACTGTTGCCGTTGGTGGTGATTAAACCGGCCATATACAGGACCTTGCTGTTGTCTGAAAATGCAGATGAATATCCTCCGGCGGCAGAAGTAATTATTATTTCCTCAGAGACCTTTCCGGTAGCAGCGTCAAATTTGGCCACAATACATCCTCTTTTAGGTCGTGACAAGATCACATCATTATAGTTGTAGGCCAGTGATATTTTAGTCCGGTCCGGAGAAAAACTTAGTCGTCCCTGAAGGAAGGCACCGACGTCCAATCCGGAAATACTGGGAG
>CAZFKK010000127.1:7757-8019 GCA_964519735.1 uncultured Taibaiella sp. | reverse complement strand
TAATGTGTTTTGTACCGGATATTACTGGTCTACTACAGCCGATTATAATGTAGGTGGCACCGGCGGGGTAATCAATACGGTGACTTCTACAGCTACTGATGCGTTTTTGGTGATGTTTGGCTGTAACAACACAAGCTCATCTTCTTTTGAAGCAGCAATAGAATGCGGGGCTACCTATCATTGGGCGGAGCGCGCTTATACGGATTCGGGATCATTTGTACAAGTATTTCCGAATGTGTCCGGTTGTGACAGTACCGTAACG
>CAZFKK010000127.1:924-7747 GCA_964519735.1 uncultured Taibaiella sp. | reverse complement strand
TAAGCTGACTTTGATACCTATGGAGAAACCGGTAATCAATGTGGACAGCTTTAAATTAGGTGTTGTGACCAGCTATCCGGCTTATCAATGGATGAAAGACGATTCTCTTATTCCCGGTGAGACCGACAGTACTTATGCAGTAAAGGCGAATGGAAACTATAGGGTAATTGTGACTAATGAATATGGTTGTAAAGATACCTCAGATGTTTACACGGTAAGGAACTATACTACCGGCATCGACGATCTTGCCAGACTGAAAAGCCAGATACAGGTTTATCCTAACCCTTCTGCCGATATAGTATATATACAGGCGCCTGTTCAGATGGGTCTGGTATTAACAGATCTACAAGGCAGGATGTTACAGCGTGCTGAGATGCAAGGTACGCATACTATGTCACTAAAAGATCTGTCAGATGGCGTCTACCTGCTACATCTTAGAGATAAAGAGGGAGCGCTGATCAAGACGGTGAAGGTAGTTAAGTGTATGTGGTAAAGCAAATGGAAAGAGGTTGTTCATTTTTTGAACAACCTCTTTCTATATAAACTCCGGGGTAGATGCTACTGCCATCAGGTCAATAGCTGAATATAACAGCTGAATATACCCTACAAGTTACCCCGTTTAGCCTGTTCTCTTTCTATGCTTTCAAACAAAGCTTTAAAATTACCGGCTCCGAAGCTTTGAGCCCCTTTTCTTTGAATAATTTCAAAAAACAAGGTAGGACGGTCTTCCACCGGTTTGGTGAAAATCTGTAAGAGATACCCCTCTTCATCACAATCGACCAGGATACCCAGATCCTGAATTAATTTTAATTCCTCGTCGATCGTACCTACCCGCTCAGGCAACATATCATAATAAGCATTAGGCGGTGCACTTAGAAACTCTACCCCTCTTGCTTTTAATTCGTTCACTGTAGCCACAATATCACTGGTCGCTACGGCAATATGCTGTACGCCTTCGCCTTCATAAAATTCAAGGTATTCTTCTATCTGGGACTTCTTCTTGCCTTCGGCAGGCTCATTGATCGGGAATTTGGCATAGCCGTTTCCATTACTCATTACCTTGCTCATTAAGGCAGAGTACTCTGTATTGATCTGCTTGTCATCAAAGGAAAGGATATTGACAAAGCCCATCACTTCTTCATACCACTTAACTGTAGGTAACATCCGGTTCCAGCCTACATTACCCACACAATGATCTACATAAAGCAGGCCGGCCTCGGTAGGGTTATATGCTGTTTTCCAATCCTGGTAGCCCGGGAGGAAAGTTCCTTTATAGTTTTTGCGCTCTATAAACAGGTGCACTGTTTCTCCATAGGTGTAGATACCGGACATTCTCACTTCACCGTGTTCATCAGTAAGGGTAACAGGCTCCATGTAGGGTTTGCCTCCACGCTTAGTGGTTTCTTCAAATGCACTGTAGGCATCTTCAACCCAAAGTGCCAGCACTTTTACGCCGTCTCCATGTAATTTTACATGTTCGGATATCGGGCTGTCCGATTTCAGGGCAGTTGTCAATACCAGGCGGATCTTACCCTGTTGCAAGACGTAAGATGCCCTGTCCCGGACTCCGGTTTCAGGACCGGCATAAGCTAAGGATTGGAATCCGAACGCTGTTTTGTAATAGTGGGCAGCTTGTTTGGCATTGCCTACATAGAATTCTATATAATCTGTTCCGTGAATAGGTAGGAAATCCTGAGCTTGCGCAATTTTTTCTGCAAATGTTTTGCCAGTTACTGTTGACATGATTTTTTTAATTTAATGAGTTAATTAATGTTGCTTTAAGACCTGATCGTACTTAAAGCCCCCGGGACCATTGGGCCATCACCACTTTTTTAAGTCTTTTTTTGACCCTTATATAAGCGGAGTTTAAAAATTCAGTTTCCATGGACAATTAATTATGAATACATTAAGGTAAAAATCTGTTTGCGTGAGTTTTTCAGCCCATTACTTATTTTTCCTGTTGGGTGTCGGATAGCTATTCTGCCCAGCTCATTATATAATGGTCGTCTTCAATGCCTTTGGCAGCATCCGTCATCATCAAAGGGTTAAAGGTATCCACCATAACCGCCAGCTCTTTTGTTTCCTTCTGGCCGATGCTTTTTTCTACAGTGCCGGGATGCGGGCCATGGGGAATACCTCCGGGGTGCAAGGTGATCATGCCCCGTTCTACATGCTTCCGGCTCATGAACTCACCATCTACATAATACAATACTTCATCACTGTCGATATTGCTATGGTTGTATGGAGCCGGAACAGCCTGCGGATGATAGTCATACAGACGGGGTACAAAGGAACAGATCACGAAGTTACGGGCATCGAATGTCTGGTGTACCGGAGGTGGTTGGTGCACTCTTCCCGTAATGGGTTCGAAGTCATGAATACTGAGGGCGTAGGGATATTCATAGCCATCCCATCCTACAACATCAAATGGATGAGTACCATACCATATCGGGTAAAGTAAGCCTTTCTTTTTGATATTGATCAGGAACTCGCCCTGCTCGTCGATGGTTTGCAGGTTTTCCGGCTGCCTTATATCCCGTTCACAAAAAGGGGCATGTTCCAAAAGCTGTCCGAAACGGCTCAGGTATCTTTTGGGAAAGGTAATGGGGCTGAATGAGTCTACAATAAATAAGCGATTCTCTTCCGTATCGAACTCGATCTGGTAAATGGTACCTCTTGGAATTACCAGGTAATCGCCATACGCAAATCTTAACTGGCCATAGGGTGTTTTCAGCACACCGGTTCCTTCATGAATAAAAATCACTTCATCGGAATCGGCATTTTTATAGAAAACATTGCCGGTTAGCCCTTTTTGAGGGGATGCGAGGGATAGGTGCACGTCATTGTTGAAAAGCACCACCTTCTTGCTTTCCAGGAAATCAGTTTCAGGCTTCAGTTTGAATCCCTGGTAACTCCTGTGTTTTAGGATATTATCTGTAGAAGCTTTTGGAGAAATATCCCTCGGTTCTTCTGTTTTGATGATCGTTGTCGGGGGATGGATATGGTATAACAGGGAGTAATGGGAAGAAAACCCTTCCGTACTGAATAATTGCTCCGCATACAGACCACCATCCGGTTTACGGAACTGAGTATGTCTTTTGTGCGGGATACTGCCTGCTTTGTGGTAATGTGCCATTATTATTGTTAAATTAAAGGGCTACAAAGATAAGAAAATTATAGACCTTCAGGTTCAATAAGGCCAAGGAGGTTTTTCGAATTTTGCATCGCCGGAAAGAGGCCTGGTTTCATTTACCCTATATTTGTGGGGTAATAATACCTGATTGAATGATGCAACGGCTTTTTTTTCTTCTTTTTACGATATTTATTACCTTATGTCTTAAAGCACAAACAGCTATAGACAGTGCAGGTAACGCCGACACGGTAAATCTTAAAATCATGCAGGATTTATTGCTTAAAAGCGAAACCCTGCGTATCCGTGATTCCCTGAGGTCTGCATTACTATATGAGGAGCTAAAAATGATGAAAAACCCCAACCAGGCTCAACAACAAGCCATGTTGCAGGAAATTATGCAACTGAAACAGCAGGATTCTTTAAGAGGGGTACAACAAAAAATGGCCGTGGAAGCTTTGCGGCCGCAAACAACCGGAGCTCCTGTGTTGCTTCATAAAGATACTTTGTTTTTATTTTTTGCTCCGTTAGGATCATTTACCGCAGCCAACAGGGCCCAGGATGCTTCAGACAGGATTTACGGGTTGTATAAGCAGGGCAAATATGCGGCGGATTCGCTTCATTTTACCTATCAGAATAATCTGGTGAATATCCATTATGGAGACCAGGTTATTACCAGCCTGAGTAATGTGGATGCGCTATGGGCTGATAAGCCCTTAGATGCTCTGGCGATGGAATATACGCAATTGATCGGCGCTAAAGTAGCCCATGACCGCAAGGAATTCAGCTGGCAAAATACTGTGGCCCGTATAGGGTATCTTGCCCTGGTCATAAGTATCGTTTTTGGCTTACTGTGGTTGATCCATAGGTCGCATCAGTGGTCATTAAAATGGATAGCCAGCAAAAAAGAAGTGATCAAAGGGGTGAAGATCAAGAAATATGAATTGTTTAGCCCCGGAAATCTTTTGCACCTGTTGCAGCAGTTGACAGGCATTGTAAGGGTGATCCTGATTGTGTTGGTTTTGTATTTCGCTTTGTCTGCGGGTTTCAGCATTTTTCCTTTAACTCATTCCTGGACCAGTATTTTGCTGGGTTGGATCTGGATGCCGGTGAAACAGATGAGTATGGCTATTGTCCATTACCTGCCTAACCTGGTCACGATTATCGTCATTATATTGCTGGTGCGGTTTGTCTTGCGCATCCTGAGGTTTTTTTCCCTTGAGATTGAACGGGATATATTGCATATTAAAGGGTTTCACAAGGAATGGGCAAAGCCTACTTATAATATCGTCCGTTTTTTTATTTTCGCCTTTTCTTTCGTGGTCATCTTCCCCTACCTACCGGGATCGGACTCTGTTGCTTTCAAAGGGGTATCCGTTTTCCTGGGTATATTATTTTCCATTGGATCGTCCTCGGCCATTGCCAACACCGTGGCCGGTTTTGTCATCACTTATATGCGTCCTTTTAAGACCGGCGACTGGATCAAGGTCAATGATATTACCGGCTATGTAGTGGAAAAAACGGCCTTGGTCACCCGTATCCGCACGTTCTACAATGAGGAAGTGACGATCCCCAATTCTTCTATCTTATCTAATCATACCATCAACTACAGCACTTCTCCCAAGGAGATGGGACTCATCCTGACCACAGTAGTGACTATCGGCTATGATGTATCCTGGGAGGTGGTGTATCCCTTGCTGATCAAATCTGCAATGATGACCCCGGGTGTAGACACCGGCCAATCTCCTTTTGTATTTCAGCAGTCTTTTAACGATTATCATATTTCTTATCAACTGAATGTGTATACCCATAATCCGGAGTTGATGTTCCCTATTCAATCCGACCTTAACCGGAATATTCAGACTTGTTTTGACGAAGCAGGGATCTCTATATTGTCTCCGCAACCTATTCAACTAAAGTCGTCCTGAAAAACAGATGTCCCGGGCACAAAACCGGGACATCAACTACTTTATGTTTATAAGTCCATTTTTTATTTACTCAGCATACGCACAATAGGAACAATGACTTCTTCCAGGGAAACACCGCCATGCTGGAAGGTATTCCGGTAATAATTGACATAATAATTGTAATTATTCGGATAACAAAGGAAGACGTCTGTTTTGGCGAAGATATATTTGGAATTGACATTGGGCTGGGGGAGACCGGCATCATGTGGGGTGGTAATGGCGAATACATCTTTTTCTTCATATTGAATATTACGTCCGTGTTTGTAACGCAAATTCGTAGTGGTTGCCTTGTCTCCGATACATTTGCTGGGGGTTTTTACCCGCATGGTGCCGTGGTCCGTCGTAATGATCAACTGGATCTGCTTGTCCGCTATCTTTTTCAAAGCGCGGAAAATAGGAGAGTGTTCAAACCAGCTTACGGTAAGAGAGCGGTAGGATACCTCATCACCGGCCAGCTCTTTAAGGACTTCCATTTCCGTACGGGCATGAGACAGCATACCCACAAAATTATACACGATAACCGTCAGGTCATTTTTCAGGTAATTATGGATATTATCCTCCATGCTTTTGCCATCGTCATTATTGGTGATTTTGAGGTAATCCCATTTCAGATGGTCCAGGTTGAGCCTTTTGAGCTGATCACCGAGAAATTGTTTTTCATACAGGTTCTTGCCTCCCTGTTCATCGTCATTTTTCCACTCTAAGGGATATCTTCTTTCTATATCCACCGGCAACATACCGGAGAAAATGCTGTTCCTGCTGTATTGAGTAGAAGTGGGAAGAATGCTGTAGAACATTTCTTCTTCCTGCAACCGGAAATAATCGTTAAGTATAGGCTCGATCGACTTCCATTGGTCGTAGCGGAGGTTATCCAGCAAAACCATGAACGTAGGCGTGCCCTTTTTTAAGTGTGGGGCTATCTTTTCGCTAAAGAGGGTATGCGACATTACAGGGGTGTCATCATTCCGTTCTTTGATCCAGTCGATGTAATTTTTAGAGACGAATTTGTAAAATTCCGTATTGGCTTCTGCTTTCTGGGTGTTGAACACGTCCTGCATCTCCGGGCTGTCGCTTTTACTCATTTCCACTTCCCAATAGACCAGTTTTTTATAAAGGTCTTTCCATTCCTCCACATTGGGACTGCTGTTAAGCGTCATAAAGAGATTCCTGAAATCTTTCTGGTACTCCAGGGTGGTCTTTTCCGATACCAGCCGTTTCCGGTCCATTATCTTTTTAAGAGAAAGCAATACCTGGTTGGGATTAACAGGTTTAATGAGGTAGTCGGTGATCTGGGCGCCAATGGCCTCCTCCATAATATTTTCCGCCTCATTTTTGGTGACCATGACTACCGGTAGGTTGGGATAGTCTTCTTTTATTTTAGCTAAAGTTTCCAGGCCGGTCATGCCGGGCATACTTTCATCTAATAAAACAACATCAGCCAGGTTGGTCTTCAAGTGTTCCAATACGTCATATCCGTTGGTAAATGGTTTGATCTCATAACCTTTGGTCTTGAGGAATAGTATTTGTGATTTCAACGATTCTATTTCATCGTCAACCCATAAAATTTCTGCTTGCATATAGTAGTAATCAAGTGACTGTAACTGCAGCCACTTTGTTTTAAGAATTAAGTGTTAAGAATTAATAACTGAGGTAAAGTTACGGATTAGGTGGCAGTGATGATCAGGGTTATTCAATAAAACGGGTTAAATGAAGAAATATTGCCTGG